>NZ_JAKTID010000044.1:0-19554 GCF_027854795.1 Acinetobacter sp. AOR34_HL
TAGGGTCTGTTGACATTTACTGTTCATAATTAAACCTATAAAGGTAGCCATAAAAATATACAGGCTAAGGCAACAGCACTTTGATAATTTCTTTTGAGCTTGTCATATCGAGTAGCTATCCCTCTAAATTGTTTTAATCTACAAAACATATTTTCAACTAAATGCCTGATTTTATATAAATACCAGTCCATATGATCATTGTTCGATTGGCTATTTATTTTCTTTGGTATATTCGCTTTTGTTCCTGTTTTTCTGATCTGCTCACGCAGTGGTTCTGAATCATAGCCTTTATCTGCGCATACCACTTCTGTCTCTTTTAAATCTAATGTTGCTATTAAATCAGGTGCAACTTTGATGTCATGTGTAGTGCCATCGGTAATCATGAAATCAATAGGATTGCCATGTGAATCAACAATCAAATGTATTTTTGAGGAGTTTCCTCCTACACTTTTAGAAATGGATTGATTCGCTATACCGGCAGAATGTTGATGAGCACGTACGTGAGAGCCATCAATAAAAATCCACTCCATATCGGGGCATGATGCTAATAATTTGAATAATCTAAGCAACTTACCGCTGCTTGACCAACGATTAAAACGTTTGAAAATAGAGTTTGATTGACCGAAATAGGAAGGAATATCTCGCCACGGACAGCCTGTTCTAATTCTATAGAGAATAGCTTCAATAAAATTACGTAAATTTGAGTTGTGATGAATAGATAAATTACGCAAAATAGTTTTCAACTTTTGCCAGTGTTGATCTGTCAGCATGGTACGAGGCATAGCGAATAGTAAAATTGGGTTTGGCGATTTGATTTTACTACTTCGCTATTTTTTTAAGCTAAAAGTGTCAACACACCCTAGTCATAAACTTTAATTTATAGTTCAAAATATAAGCATTTTGAGATAATAAACTGCAAAACTTAGACTTAAATCAGCTACTCAAGCCGATGCTTCTCGTATATTTTTTTAATTTTAAAAGTAAATGTTTCAACTTTGTAACAGATGTGAATACTTTGAATATTTTTCAGCCAAATAAAATACATTTGTTATGATAAAAAAGTCTAATTTATTTAATAAAGAAATTAAGATTCATACACTTAATTTAAATTACATAAACAATACAGTTCATATACATAATTATAACAGTTTTTTAAAAATCATTCGTGATTGAATCTGTGACCTTATCAGTCTTATTAGAATAGTAAATCATTTTTGGCTATTCAGATGTGATTGCAAAATTATGGATATGTAAGGACAGGCATCCATTATGAATTTTTCTAATCCCACCGTTGTTGTGTTCGTAGTATATATTCTTGCCATGCTCGGTATAGGTTTATACGCCTATTTCTCCACCAAAAACCTAGATGATTATATTCTCGGAGGACGTAGTCTAGGTAGTTTTGTCACCGCTTTATCTGCTGGTGCATCGGATATGAGTGGTTGGTTACTCATGGGTTTACCTGGTGCCATTTACTTGACTGGATTATCAGAATCATGGATTGCGATCGGGCTAATCATCGGTGCATGGCTTAACTGGTATTTGGTTGCTGGACGTCTACGCGTTCATACCGAAGTACAGAATAATGCACTAACATTACCAGATTATTTCACTGGTCGTTTTGATGATCAGAAGAAAATTTTGCGTGTCACATCTGCGTTGATCATTCTGGTTTTCTTTGCAATTTACTGTGCTTCAGGCATGGTTGCTGGTGCTCGATTGTTTGAAACACTATTCCATATGCCTTATGAAACTGCCTTATGGTTAGGTGCTTTTGCAACAATTGGCTATGTGTGTGTTGGTGGCTTCTTAGCAATCAGCTGGACGGATACTTTCCAAGCAGGTTTAATGATCTTCGCTTTATTGCTTCTTCCAATTGTGACATACATGTCATTAGGAATTGGCGCAGAAGAATTTACTGCTTTGGTAGAAACTGCTCGCCCACATGCTTACGACTTTGTCTCGAATCTAAGTTTTGTTGCGATCCTCTCAGCAGCAGCATGGGGCTTAGGCTATTTTGGTCAACCTCACATTCTTGTACGCTTCATGGCAGCTGACTCAGTAAAATCTATTCCAGCAGCTCGTCGCATCGGTATGACTTGGATGATTCTATGTTTAGCTGGTGCTGTTGGTTCAGGTTTCGTTGGTATCGCTTACTTCCAGCAACACCCAGAACTTGCTGCCGCGGTAGCAGGTAACCATGAAACAGTATTCATGGAACTCACAAAAATCTTATTCAACCCTTGGGTTGTAGGTGTAATCTTAGCTGCAATTCTATCTGCAATTATGAGTACGCTAAGTTGTCAGTTACTAGTATGTTCAAGTGCTTTGACTGAAGATTTATACAAAGGCTTTATCCGTAAAAATGCGTCTCAAAAAGAACTCGTTTGGATTGGTCGTGCAATGGTACTTGCAGTTGCATTACTTGCGCTGGTGTTAGCTCAAAACCCTGACAGTAAAGTTTTAGGTTTGGTTGCTTATGCTTGGGCTGGTTTCGGTGCAGCATTCGGTCCTTTGATTATTCTTTCATTGTTCTGGAAGCGTATGACATTGAACGGTGCACTTGTGGGTATGGTTGTCGGTGCAGTTACCGTGATTGTTTGGAAAAACTTCTTCGGTGAAACAGGCATCTACGAGATTATTCCAGGTTTCGCATTCGCATTTGTCAGCATCGTGGTTGTAAGTTTGCTTGGTAAAGCACCAAATGCAAATGTTACTAGCCGCTTTGAACAAGCTGAAGAAATCTATGCTAGAGACATGAAATAATTCTTCAAAAATTTAAGGGGCTTTAAAGCCCCTTTTTTTGATTCAAAATTTTGTCCTCGATTTGATTTTTATCTTCGAGCTATCCTTCACAACCTGCATCACGGGATAACTCCGTGTTTCTTTGACACCAGGTAACTGCCACAAAATCTGCCCTGCAATGCGACGAAACTCCTCCATCCCGGCACTGCGCAATTTGATTAGAAAATCAAAGCCTCCACTCACCATATGGCATTCCACGATTTCAGGGTATTGCGTTACTGCATCAATAAAATCATCAAGTACGTTTGGGGTCGTTTTATCTAACAGTACCTCAACAAATACTAAAAAATTCGCATTAAGCTTCGCTGGATTAAGCTTTGCTTCATAGCCTAAAATAAATTCATCCTTTGTAAGCTTCTGCACACGAGCCATGACGGCTGTGGGAGATAGGTTCACTAATTCAGCTAATTTGCTGTTAGAAATTCTTCCATCTGTTTGAAGAATATCCAGAATTTTTAGATCTGTTCGATCTAATGTAGAAATAGGGCCATTCAACTGAATTTTCCTCTAAAAAATGGACTAAATATAGTGAGTTACTCGGGTTTTATTCTGTAATCATAAATTATCTAAACCTCTCTACTCAATATGTTCTAGAGATTGTTATTGGAATTTAGTATGAATACTTTGGATACTCCCGCACAAATGGACACAGCTCACAACGATGGTGGTTATATCACCGAATTTAAAGAAAAAAGTGAGTTTGAGCAACGCATTAATACAGCTTGGCGACGTGCTGAACCTGAAGCTGTCGCTGAACTTGCTGAAGCCGCAAACATCTCACCAGATCTCGATCAAAAAATTTATGAACTTGCATTCGATCTAGCGAACAATCTACGTGAACGCAAAAGTTCTGCTGGTAAAGCAGGTATCGTGCAAGGTTTACTTCAAGAGTTCTCACTTTCTTCTCAAGAAGGTGTGGCACTCATGTGTTTAGCAGAAGCATTGCTTCGTATTCCAGATACTGCGACACGTGATCTTTTGATTCGTGACAAAATCAATCAAGGCAACTGGAAAGAGCATGTAGGTCAAAGTAGCCTCATGTTCGTAAACGCTGCTGCTTGGGGTTTGATGTTAACTGGAAAGTTAATGGAAACTCCAAAACAAACAAGTTTATCGAGTGTATTAACGGGCTTATTGGCACGTAGTGGTCGCGGTATTATTCGTAAAGCGGTTGACGTCGCTATGCGTATGATGGGTGAACAGTTTGTTACTGGTGAAACTATTGAAGAAGCACTTGAACATGCTAAGCCACTTGAACATAAGGGTTTCCGTTACTCTTATGACATGTTAGGTGAAGCTGCGCTCACAGATCACGATGCTGAACGCTATTACAACGACTATACCCAAGCGATTCATGCGATTGGTAAAGCATCTAATGGTCGTGGCGTATATGATGGTCCTGGTATTTCTATCAAGCTTTCTGCATTGCATCCTCGTTACCAACGCTCGCAAATCAGTCGTGTTCACCATGAACTTTATAACAAAGTTTTCGAACTCGCATGTTTAGCTAAGCATTATGATATTGGTTTAAACATCGATGCTGAAGAATCGGAACGTTTAGAAATTTCTTTGGAAATGTTAGAGCGTCTATGCTTCGAACCTAAACTTGCAAACTGGAAAGGCATTGGCTTTGTTATCCAAGCCTACCAAAAACGTTGCTTCTTTGTTGTCGATTACATCATTGATCTGGCAAAACGCAGCAACAAACGTCTGATGATTCGCCTAGTGAAAGGTGCATATTGGGATAGCGAAATTAAAAAAGCTCAAATTGAAGGTATGACTGACTACCCTGTGTTCACACGTAAAGTGCATACAGATTTGTCATACATTGCTTGTGCGAAGAAACTTCTTGCCGCACCTGATCAAGTGTATCCGCAATTTGCAACACATAATGCACAGTCACTTGCAACGATATACAATCTAGCTGATCCAAGCAAATACTATCCTGGTCAATATGAATTCCAATGCTTGCATGGCATGGGTGAACCACTGTATGAACAAGTTGTGGGTTCAAAAGATGACGGTAAACTCGGTATTCCATGTCGCGTGTACGCGCCAGTTGGTAATCATGAAACCCTATTGGCTTACTTAGTTCGTCGTTTACTTGAAAATGGTGCAAACACTTCATTTGTAAACCGGATTGCAGACAAAACATTAAAAGTAGATGATTTAATTCAATCACCTATCAAAGATATTCAAACTGCTGCTAAAGAAGAAGGCCAGCTTGGTTTAAAACATCCTGCAATTCCTCTTCCGCATGATTTATATCCGTTGCGTCCAAACTCAAATGGTTTCGATTTAAACAACGACACACCGCTTGCAGACTTAGATGTTACAGCCCAAAAGCTTCGTAATCACGTGTGGAAAAGTGTGCCATTACTTGGATTTGAATCAACAGTCCATGATCAAAGTAATGCTCTTGCAATTACAAACCCTGCACAAAATAGTGAAATCGTAGGTTATGTAAACGAGGCAACCAGCGCTGATGTACAACTTGCACTTGAAGCAGCTGTACAAGCAGAGCAAAGTTGGGCTGCGACAAATAAAACTGAACGAGCAGCTTGCTTAAAACGCGCTGCGGATTTGATGGAAGCTCGCATCCAAGAGTTGATGGTATTACTTTGCCGTGAAAGTGGTAAAACCTATGCCAATGCGATTGCAGAAGTGCGTGAAGCAGTAGACTTCTTACGTTACTACGCAACTCAAATTGAAAACTTACCTGCAAATGCACAAGTGAAGCCATTAGGTACAGTTTTATGTATCAGCCCATGGAACTTCCCTCTTGCGATTTTCTCGGGTCAGATTGCAGCTGCTTTAGTAAGCGGTAACTGTGTGATTGCAAAACCAGCTGAGCAAACTCCATTGATTGCAGCTCAAGCAGTTCAAATGCTTTGGGAAGCTGGTATACCACGTGGTGCAGTTCAACTTCTACCTGGTCGAGGTGAAACAGTTGGCGCGCAATTGAGCCAAGATGATCGTATCCAAGGCATCATGTTTACAGGTTCTACAGAAGTTGCAAAAATCTTGCAAAAAACTGTGGCAAAACGCTTATCGCCGAATGGTCAACCAATTCCGTTAATCGCGGAAACAGGTGGTCAAAATGCCATGATCGTTGATTCATCTGCATTAACCGAACAAGTCGTATTGGATGTGGTAAGTTCTGCATTTGATAGTGCAGGTCAACGTTGTTCTGCTCTTCGTATCTTATGTGTTCAAGAAGATAGTGCTGCAACAGTTGTGAAAATGTTGAAAGGTGCAATGAAACAGTTGATCGTAGGTAATCCTGCTATCTTAAAAACTGATATTGGACCAGTAATTGATACTGAAGCAAAACAAACCATTGATAATCACATTCAAAAGATGAAATCAAAGGGCTACCCTGTTCATCAATTGATGTTTAACGATGCTGTAAGCCAACAAGCACTTGCTCAAGGCACATTTGTTCCACCAACAGCGATCGAATTACCAAATCTTGATGATTTAGAGCGTGAAGTATTTGGTCCAGTGTTGCATATCATCACGTATAAGTACGGTGAACTTGAGCAATTGATCGATCGCATCAATGCAAAAGGTTACGGCTTAACGATGGGTCTACACACACGTATTGATGAAACGATTAATACTGTCATCCAACGCGCAGAAGTAGGCAACTTATATATCAACCGTAATATCGTTGGTGCAGTTGTTGGCGTGCAACCCTTTGGTGGTGAAGGCTTATCTGGTACAGGTCCTAAAGCAGGCGGTCCATTATATATGTATCGTTTGATGGAACATTGTTCTGAAAAAGTCTTAGCAACACCATTTGCTGTTAAATCAGAAGTTTCAACTTTTGAAGCAGTTTCAAATGTTGCTTACCAAAACTTATTAACTTGGGCTAAGCAAAATATGCCTCAAGCAATTCCAACGATTCCTGCATTTGGCGTTGGTAAATTCTATGAGTTGCAAGGTCCTACTGGTGAAAGTAACCAATACATTATCTTACCTCGTCATCGTGTGCTTTCTATCGCAAATGATGAAGCGAGCCAGTTACAGCAGTTACTAGCGATTTTCGCAGTAAGCAGTACTGCTGCTGTTACTAAAGATAATGCTTTCTTGGCTAAGCATCAGAAATCTTTACCAAAAGATGTGTTAGCAGCAATTAAAGTGATTTCAGACATCGAAAAAGATGCTTTTGATGCTGTTTTACATCATGGTTCAGTTGAACAATTAACTGAACTGCAAACGAAAATTGCGAACCGTTCTGGAGCAATCGTGGGCATTACTCATCTCAAGACAGATGAGCAGATTCCTCTAGAACGTCTAGTCATTGAGCGAGCTATTAGTGTAAATACCGCTGCTGCCGGCGGTAATGCGAGTTTAATGACTTTATCTGAAGACTAATTTAAGTCTTCAAATCTCCCAGCCCGAACCATGTTCTACATGGTTCGGGTTTTTATTTTCTAATTTTAAGACAAATGGTTTTTACAAAAATTTCCACACCATCATGTAATGAAACCAATTCGTTTAAATCAGGGATAATCATAATTTCCCTGCACCTTTTACTGCTTTTTTTGATACCATTCCCCTTTAGTTTTTACCTACAGTTTTCTTTTTTATGACCGTATCTTACCAACAGCAACTTCAAGAGAAAGTTGAACGAATCACCGCACAATTTGCACCGTTCAATCCCCCTGCTTTAGAAGTATTTCAATCACCTGAGCAACATTTTCGTATGCGTGCAGAATTCCGTATTTGGCACACTGAAGATGATTTGTTTTATGCCATGTTTGAACGTGCTGAAGATGGTAAGCAAAAAGCTGTTATTCGTATCGATGATTTCCCGATTGCTGATAGCAGTATCAATAATTTAATGCCACTACTACTAGAAGAATTAAAAGCAACTCCGATTCTTTCGCAACGTATTTTTGAAGCAGATTTCCTATCCACTTTAAGTGGCGAAATGTTGGTAACGCTGATTTACCATCGCCGTTTGGATGCAGAATGGGAAAGTGCAGCAAAAGCACTTGCTGATAAATTAAATATTAAAATTATGGGACGTAGCCGCGGTCAAAAGGTCATTATTGGAGATGATTACGTTGTTGAGCAACTTAATGTTCATGGACGTACTTTCAAATACAAACAAATTGAAAGCAGCTTTACCCAGCCTAATGCTCAAGTCTGCCAACATATGCTTGAATGGGCTTGTGATGCTGCGGAAGGTGCTCAAAAAGATTTACTAGAACTGTATTGCGGTAATGGTAACTTTACTCTACCACTGTCTCTGAAATTTAAACGCGTTCTTGCAACTGAACTTGCTAAATCATCAGTTCATGCAGCGCAATGGAATATTGAGCAGAATCAAATTGATAATATTCAAGTAGCACGTTTATCAGCTGAAGAATTTACCCAAGCCTATCAAGGTGAACGTACATTTAGACGTTTATTAGAAGCTGAAATTGATATTCAAAGCTATGACTTTGACACTGTATTTGTTGATCCACCACGCGCAGGCATTGATGACGAAACGCTCAAGCTGTTACAAGGTTTTGAACGTATTATCTACATATCTTGCAACCCAGACACGCTACACGATAACTTAAAAATATTGACACAAACACACCGCATTCAGAAGTTTGCTATGTTTGATCAATTCCCTTTTACGCATCATGTTGAGTCTGGTGTATTACTTGAAAAAATTTAAACAAACTATTTCAATGTAAGCATTTTTAATAGAGAGTTTTTATAACTCTCTATTTTTTATTTGAGTTTTTTATAAAAAAACTTTGAAATATCAACGGTCAAGTCATTAAGTTGTCATAATTTCGTTAATAACATTAAAAATCATCGAAAAAATTGAAGTTCAACTGCTGCTTTTATCACTTATGCTGACTTGTATTTTATTTTAAAGTGACTATATTTCGATCTATGTTAGGTTGTATATGAAGGCTCTATGAGTTTTTGGCAAAAATTGTTGAATGCTGATCAACAATATAACGAACACAAGAATCAAACCTCTTGTGTTGAAAATGATTGCTCTTGCAAATCAAATGAACAACTTCTTGAGGCTTTAGTAAAAGCTACAGATGAAGATGTGATTAAAGGCATCAAAAAAGTCCTGATTTCTCGTGGTTATAGTCGTAAAGAATTACTTGCGATGATCAACCCACCAATCCAATAAAAATAATACCCTAATCTTTTCTGAACGAGAGGATTAGGGTTCTATAACTTACAATTCATTTGATGTGTTAATCCAACGATTGGTCCTAAATTATATTTTCTATCATTACGTTGAATGTCTTTTAAATACAAGCTAGAAATCGATCCATCTAAATACAAAGCTTCATCTACTCTCAACTGATGTTTAAAGAACTTTGCAAACTGATAAAAATTTATACGCTGTTCTGAAATCACGAAATATAAATGATCATCCCGTACCCCAACACCATTACGAATTTTCAAAGAATTTGAATCCTTTATAAATTGAGAATTTATTAGTCCTTTATGCACCAACATTGGTCCTGATTGTGTCGCGAAATTTGCTGTAAAGTTTGCTCTCTTATAGTCTGCTGTTGAATGAATGACAGCACCATGATCATTCCACGCTACTACACCATTTGGTTGCATAAAAAAATTACCAAAACCAGTTGATTCATTTAATTCAGAAAGCTTTTTCTTTTTTTCTATATACAACCCCACAGGCTCAAAGTTGGGATGATACATCCCAGCATTCATCGCAAAACGTAATTCTTTACATGCAGCTAAGTCGCTTTGAATATTCGAAAACTTTTGATAGAAATCACCTGTTCGAGGATTTTTTAAAAATAATTGCAAATCCTTTAAGTCGTCGACCTTTATCACTTCAAATTGAACATCCTCGAATTTTATACTCTGATATTCAAATGCAAAAACTGTGGTAGCTTGAAATACCATACATGATAGTAATAGACATCGATTCAACAACAATTTCAAATTCCTCACCATCACAAAAGTACCTACGCTAGAATATAACCTCGATTTAGATGACAGATACAAACTCAACACATATTCACATAATTGATTGATGAATTATGCTCGATAGATTCATCTTTTTTCACTAAAATAGCTAGGTAAAATGCAATATTCTTGAATAGGCATGCAGCAAAAACATCAACGTTTTTATCTTGGCGCTCATCTCATCGTCAAACACTTTGGTTATAGCCATCATGGCATCTATGCAGGTCGTGGAAGAGTTATTCACTACTCAGGCTTTGCACATATTTTCAAAAAACATCCTATTGAAATAACGACACTAGAACGTTTTGCTCGTGATAAGCCTATTCATATTCGTTATTATGAATCACCGAAATATAAAGCTAAGGCAGTTGTACGTCGCATGCGATCACGTATGCATGAAAATCACTACCATTTGATTATCAATAATTGTGAACACCTTTGCACATGGGCGATTACAGGTATTGAATCCAGTACGCAAGTTGAAAGGATGCAACGGCGTATTGCTACGATTGGTTATGTTAGCTCTTTAATGAGTTATATGAATAGCCTGATGCTTACAATTGCTACAGCCTGCTTTGCGATCGTTTTATACATAAAAATCATGATTCGCCGTCAAGCGAAAAAATCTCTTCCCGCATACTTACTTTTAAAAGAAAAACATGCAAAAAAGTAATGTGGATTTTCAATAAGTTACTAATCTAAAAGTAATTCTTCGCAATCCAATCTACTGTTGTCTTTGCCAAATTGCATACAAATCTGAGCAGTGATTCGATTTTAATTGAGTAAACTCTAAACCCTCTTGAAACTGAGGTTCAACTCTCAATAATTCGGCAATTTTCGCAGTTGATAAACCAAATGGTTCAGCATCCGTATTGGAGAATGCAAAAAATACTTTTGAAATACCAGCCATTCTTATTGCAGCTAGACACATTGGACAAGGTTGCCCACTTGCATAAACCGTACAATCTTCTAAATTTGGAGTTGATAATAAACGACCTGCTTCTCGTAATGCGAGCAGTTCAGCATGTGCTGTCGGATCATTCGTCAACTTAATCTGATTTACACCTGTTGAAATGATCTCATTATTTTTTACAACCAAAGCAGCAAATGGTCGACCGCCTCGTTTTACATTTTCTAGTGCTAAATCGACGGCCTGCTGTATGAATTTCTGATTATCCATCCTATCCTACCTTGAAAATAATATTTGTGCTGTGCATTCAAATATTGGAAATACATCGATACTTGCATCTTAAGTTAATCATAAAAATAAGGCTATACACCTTAACTCTCGCACCCAAAACACAGTATATTTCACATAATATTTTACTTTTTATATCACAAGCTATATATTGATTAGCAAATTTCATATCCAATCTACATTGAGGATTTTATGTTGGAGATAGCAGTAATCTGATAACCATATTTCAATGAAAATTTGAAATGGGTTATCAACGCGAATTTTCAGGCTTCATGCCTATCTTTGCTTTTGATTACTTAATATCTGGATTCCAACATGAACCTATCCAAGTCTGAACAAAGGACTTTACACGTCTTAGCAAAAGGCGGAAAAATCGTAAAACTCAAAAATGAATCAGGACAACTCATTGCTGTAGAATGTTATAGCCGTGAAGGTTTTGTATTATCTGATTGCACACTCGATGTTTTTCGAAAACTTAAGAAGAAAAGATTGATCAAATCACAGGAAGGTCAACCCTATCAAATCAATTTGAATGGGCCTAGAAACTTACGGCCTCAACTCGATAATCAATAAACATCCTTAATCATCATCTGATGAAGCAATAACATGATTTTGCTTCATCAGTGATTTAAAAAAATACTAGGTAACTAAAATGAACATTCGAATCCGTAATGAACAGAACACTGACATCCAAGCCATTTTTGATTTAATACAATCAGTATTCTCACATGTTGAATATTCAAGCCACACTGAACAATTCATTGTAAATGCGCTGAGAGAAAACAATCAGTTAACCCTTTCTTTAATCGCTGAAATTAACAATCAAGTTGTTGGGCATATTGCCTTTTCACCCGTCTCTATTTCAGATGGTGCGACAGATTGGTATGGTTTAGGTCCTATTTCAGTTCTACCTGAATATCAAGCAAATGGTATAGGCTCTCAACTTATCAAAGAAGGTTTGAATAAGATCAAGGCACTAAATGCAAAAGGATGCGTATTACTCGGCGATCCTAATTATTATGGAAAATTTGGCTTTAAGGCTGATGCTAGATTGATCCTAGAAGATGTTCCAGCAGACTATTTTCAAATTCTTGCTTTTACCAACCACATACCAAGTGGTTTTGTCACTTATTCAGAAGCATTTAATGCTACCACATAGTCATTTTCTCTAGATAATGAGCAAATAAAAAAGCTCACGGCTATTGAGCGTGAGCTTTTTTGAAGTTTGAGTACTTCGATATTACTTAGCAGCAGTTGCTTCAGTTGTAATATTTACAGTGATCTTATCACCTACATTCGGAACATAGTTTCCGATACCAAATGCAGAACGATCAAATGAAGTCGTTGCATTAAATCCAATTGCAGGTACTTTAGCCATTGGATGCTCACCTTGTTTATTCAGCACAGCATCTAAAACTACAGGTTTAGTCACACCTTTAACGGTTAAGTTACCCGTAATTTTGAAGTGTTTCTTGTCTTTAGTTTCTACTTTAGTACTTTTAAAAGTGATATTCGGATATTTAGCTGCGTTAAACCAAGCTTCTTCTTGGAACTCTTTATCCAAAGCAGGAACATTTGTATTCACACTGCTGATTGGAATAATCACATCTACAGAAGAGTTTGATGGTTTAGCATTATCAACTTTAATCACGCCTTGAATATCAGTGAAATTCGCGCTCGGAGTTGAAAAACCAAAGTGATTCCAGCTAAACACTGTTGCTGTATGTGTTGGATCAATTTTATAGTCCACAGGCGCAGCTAAAGTTACAGAACTTGCGATGGCAACGGCTAAACCTAAGCTTAATGTTTTAAATTGCATTTTTCGTATCCTTGTTTGGTATAGGCAATAGTGTATAGATCAAGTATTTTTATTCACCATTCTTTATAAAACGATATGTTTCATCCGTGCAACAATAAAAGGGTTACAGCGCGTATTAAACTCAATATGATTATACAGATTCGATACTAGACAATTGGATAGTTCATTCGTATTCTCGATTGATCTATGATTTTTTTAATTTAAAAAGATTCACAACAAGGTAAATCATGACTTATTCTACCCAAGCACTCAGCACATCAACTCCCTATCGCGTTACACTGACGAACTCTTCTGGGCACACTTGGTATTCTGATGAACCTGCAGATAAAGGCGGTCAAGATACTGCACCAAATCCAATACAATTATTATTATCTGCTCTGGGCGCGTGTACGACGATCACCTTAGAAATGTACGCCAATCACAAAGGAATTAAACTTGAACACGTTCAAGTAGATCTTTCATTGAATCCAAATGGTCAACCAGAGTCTGGTCAAAATAACATTGAGCGTAAGATCATGCTTAAAGGTGAATTTACCGAAGATCAGCACAAACGCTTGTTAAAGGTAGCAGAAAGCTGTCCTGTTCATAAATTATTGACGTCGAATATTTCGATTCAAACTGAACTTAGCATTTAATTTCAATCACAAAAAAGCGCCCTAATCAGGACGCTTTTTTAACTCTTAATTCAATTAAGCAGTCAACTCTTTAACAGCAGCAACAACCGCTTCAGTGGTGATACCGAAGAATTGGAACAAGTCTTTTGCTGGAGCAGATTCGCCATAAGTGGTCATACCGATCACTTTGCCGTCTAAACCAACAAACTTCCACCAGTAATCAACATGAGCCGCTTCAACCGCTACACGTGCACGGATGTGCGCAGGCAATACCGCTTCACGATATTCAGCATCTTGCTTCATAAACTCTTCAGCACATGGCATAGACACTACACGCACACCTTCAAGTTGTGCATATGCTTCCATTGCCAATGAAACTTCTGAACCTGTTGCAATTATGATTGCCTTCAATTCACCTTTCTCTTCAGCAAGTACATAACCACCTTTTGCAACGTTTTGAATTTGAGCTTCATTACGTGCTTGGAATGGCAAGTTTTGACGAGAGAAGATTAATGCTGTTGGACCATCTTTACGTTGTAGCGCAGATTTCCAAGAAACAGCCGCTTCAACCGTATCACATGGACGCCATGTATTTAAATTTGGCGTACCACGTAATGATGCAATTTGCTCAATTGGTTGATGCGTAGGACCATCTTCACCTAAACCAATTGAGTCATGCGTATAAACATGAATCACGCGTTGCTTCATTAATGCAGACATACGTACCGCATTGCGCGCATATTCCATAAACATTAAGAATGTTGCAACGTAAGGAACAAAACCACCGTGTAAAGCTACACCGTTTGCAATTGCGGTCATACCGAATTCACGAACGCCGTAATAAACGTAGTTACCCGCAGGATTGTCTTGTACGCCTTGGCAACCTTTCCAAAGTGTTAAGTTAGAACCAGCCAAGTCAGCCGAACCACCTAATAATTCAGGCAGTAATGGACCAAACGCTTGTAACGTATTTTGGCTTGCTTTACGAGTTGCAATTGTTTCAGCTTTTGCATTTGTTTCAGCAATGAATGCATCGGCTTGTGCAGCAAATTCTGCAGGTAAGTCACCGTTGATGCGACGTAACAATTCAGCTGCTTTAGTTGGATATTTTGCTTGGTATTGTGCAAACAATTCATTCCAAGCGGCTTCAGAAGTTTGACCCTTAGCTTTTGCATCCCAAGCTGCATATACATCTTCCGGAATAACAAACGCTTCTTCTTTCCAACCTAATGCTTCACGTGTTAAAGCGATTTCGTCTTTACCAAGTGGAGCGCCGTGGCAGTCTTCTTTACCTTGTTTATTCGGAGAACCTAAACCAATAATCGTTTTACAGATAATGATCGTTGGTTTATTGCTTTCAGCTTTGGCTTCAACAGTTGCTTGACGAATCGCATCAGCGTCATGCCCGTCTACACGAAGCACTTGCCAGCCATAAGCTTTGAAACGTTGCTCAGTATCATCACTAAACCAACCTTCTACTTCACCATCAATTGAAATCCCGTTGTCATCGTAGTAAGCAATCAACTTACCAAGACCTAAAGTACCTGCAAGTGAACATACTTCGTGCGAAATACCTTCCATCAAGCAGCCATCACCAAGGAAACAGTACGTGAAGTGATCAACAACATCTAAACCGTCTTTGTTGAACTGAGCAGCTAACGTTTTTTCAGCTAAAGCAAAACCTACTGCATTCGCAATACCCTGACCTAATGGGCCAGTTGTTGTTTCAATACCTGGTGCATAGCCATATTCAGGATGACCAGGAGTTTTAGAGTGTAATTGGCGGAATTGCTTTAAATCTTCAATAGACAAATCATAACCAGTCAAATGCAATAATGCATATTGCAACATTGAGCCATGACCATTAGACAATACAAAACGGTCACGGTTCGCCCATTGTGGGTTTGTTGGGTTATGATTTAAAAATTCGCGCCAAACTACGTCAGCGATATCTGCCATCCCCATTGGAGCACCAGGATGCCCTGAGTTTGCTTGTTGCACAGCATCCATAGCCAAGACACGAATTGCATTTGCAATACGACGTTCATTTAAAGGGGTTGTCATAAGTCAGAATCCGATTAAATCAATAAGATGAGAGAAGATGAGAAATCATCTTTCAAAAACTGCGACTATTGTCTTAAAAAAACAAGATGGGGTAAAGTGCAATACACGATATTTCTTATATTTTGATCATTCAAATACAATTCTTTATGTAAATGTTCACCGTATAAACAACATGTAAAATACAATCAGTCAAATATGAAAATTTACAATTCAGAAAAACTTTATTAATTAAAGCATTAATATTAGTTTTACTTATACACATATCAATAAAAACATGATGAAAATGAAATAATTTCATGCTTTTTAGTCAGCTTGTGCTAGTCCTATACGCCAAGTCGATGTAACATACTCTGTCTTTTTGAAAATAACCATGATAGGACGTTCATGCGCGAGTATGCTGTTTTTACTTCAGAATCTGTAAGCGAAGGTCATCCAGACAAAATGGCTGACCAAATTAGTGATGCTATTTTAGATGCAATCCTAAAAGAAGACCCGTATGCGCGTGTCGCTTGTGAAACATTAGTAAAAACAGGCGCTGTTGTTCTTGCTGGTGAAATTACGACTACAGCAAACGTGGACTTTGAAGCGATTGTACGTCAAACAGTTAACGGAATCGGTTACCATCATTCTGATTTAGGTTTTGATGGCTCTACATGCGCTGTCATCAACATGATTGGTAAGCAGTCTCCTGAGATTGCTCAAGGTGTTGACCGTCAAAAACCAGAAGATCAAGGTGCTGGTGACCAAGGCTTGATGTTCGGTTACGCAAGCCGTGAGACAGATGTTCTTATGCCTGCGCCTATTTCATACGCTCATCGCCTCATGGAACGTCAAGCAGAATTACGTCGTTCAGGTGCTTTACCTTGGTTACGTCCAGATGCAAAAAGCCAAGTTACATTTGCTTATGAAAATGGTATGCCAGTTCGTTTAGATGCAGTTGTATTATCAACTCAGCACGATCCTGAAATCAGCCAAGCTCAGTTAAAAGAAGCAATTATCGAAGAAATTATTAAACCAATTATTCCTGCTGAAATGTTTCATGCTGAAACCAAGTTCCACATCAATCCTACAGGTATGTTTGTGATTGGTGGTCCTGTAGGTGACTGTGGTTTAACTGGTCGTAAAATTATTGTTGATACATACGGTGGTATGGCTCGTCATGGTGGTGGTGCTTTCTCTGGTAAAGACCCATCAAAAGTAGACCGCTCTGCAGCTTATGCGGGACGTTATGTTGCGAAAAATATTGTTGCTGCTGGTCTTGCAGACAAATGTGAAATTCAAGTGAGTTATGCAATTGGTGTTGCAGAACCTACTTCTATTTCAATTAATACATTTAATACAGGCAAAGTATCAGATGAGCTTATTGTTCAGCTAGTACGTGAACATTTTGACTTACGTCCGTATGGTATTACGCGTATGTTGAATCTAATTCAACCGATGTATAAGCAAACTGCAGCATATGGTCACTTCGGTCGCGAGGGTTCTGACACTGCATTTACATGGGAAAAGACAGATAAAGTTCAGATCCTTAAGGATGCTGCTGGACTTTAAACCCACACATAAAAAAGCTCGCTTGATGCGAGCTTTTTTATTCCCCAATTTTTAATTTCCCGAATTCATATTGTCTTGCTTTAAAACTTCAAAAATAGAAGTATTCTGAACAGGCTGTTCTTCTTGATGATGTTGCGAATACATATGCGCAAGCTTCACAATAACAACTACAGCCAAACATGCTGCCACACAAAACATCCAAAGCCCATATGGACTCCTAATGTGTTGCGAACCGCAATGTGGACACTCTTTATCAGTTGAAGCAACAACCTTGTCACAGCATGCACAATGATATTGATATAACATCATCTTTCCTCCCGATTGTTATTTTTTATTTTCTTTTTACAACAATTTTTACCGTCGCACTTTTATCCTATGAGAAATAAATCAAGATTTCAATCTTGATTTATGACCTTACCAGCTCATTTAACAAAAATAATATGTCATTTTTATGAAATCATTACAATCGAGGTAAATTCAGTAATTAGGTATTATTTTGATCTTTCACATAATTTTGCTAAAATATTGAGCTAGGATCAAAGAGTAAATATCATGACTCAATTAATTAATAAAGGTGGATTTCGCGAACGAGCAAATCGCAGTAGAAAATACAAACAATCAGAAAATGAAGTTACGACATTAACTCCAACACAATATAAAAAGAGTGCTGAAACACAAAACCTATCTGAAAATTTAGAACAAAGCACAGATACAGATACAAGCAAACAAAAATAAAAAAGCACGCTTTAGAAGAGCGTGCTTTTTTAAAAAATTACAACTTAGTTTACATCTTTAAATTCGATTTTCTTTTGATCTGGTTTCACTTCTCTCGCTTCACCATCAATAATGGTTGAATCACGGTATTGACTACCGCCTTGTTGATTTTGCATTTCTTGCATTTGGCGCATCAAATCAGCAAAAGGATTTTGTCCAGCAGCACCGCCGCCACCCATACCACCCATCATTTGATCCATCATCGCTTGCTGACGTTTGGCCATTGTTTTCATCAAAGCATTACGAAAAGCTGTTTGTACAGAAGGAATCAACACCAATAAAGCAAGTACATCAGAAATTAATCCTGGAATCATTAAAAAGAAACCAGACATTGCTAATGCAAGTTTCTTAGTAACAGCAGGATCTGCGCCTAATTGCCCTGTCATTTGCATCTGCTGCAATTGAGGCATGATATTAGCAGTACTAGAGCGAACAAGGTTTAAACCAATAAAGAAAGCAAGCACAAACCAGAAGAAGACATACCACATACTTCCAACGAGGTCACCCACGCCAATCCATACTAAAACCTCAGCAATAGTACCTAAAACCACGATAAGAAGTAGATTCATCTCAAATCTCAAAAAATAAAAACTTGTGTCAGCTCAATTGATCATTCTTACATATTAATCAATACGAACTCAATAAATTAAGATATGGGTACAATTTCGAATTTATCAAGTTTTACGGCTTACTCTATTTTCAGAAACACTCTCATCTGAAGACATTCAAGATGAGAGCTTATATTTTTTATAAATATTAGCCGCAGCTCGCATTTAAGATTTTCTTAGAGCTTGGGTCTATCGTAACAGTAACTCGATTTTCACGATAATCCATTGTTACAGGCTGATTTGGTGCAACTGTGCGAACAATTTCTGATTGAGTTTTTTGTTTAATTTGTTGATCACTTAACCCAGACTGACCAATTAATTTTTGAACCTCTTCCGCATCGCATTTAGGTTGATTTGCTCTAAAAAGCTCCCACTCTTCTACAACTTTACCATTCGGTAATTTACAGTATCCGACCTGACCATTCGCTTCATTTCTAATTTCTAATTGCCCACCTTGCTCAATACAATATTGGCTGGCTGGATTAGGCATACCAATTTTAGGAGGAGACACATCTTTATTTGGAGTAGATGAGCATGCTGATATTGAAAGGAATACCGTACAGATGATGAATAACTTTTTCATAAAATTAAATTCTTATGTGTAAAAAATTAAAGATATCAAAAAAATTTAGAAATTATGTCGATGATTTGAAACAGAAAAATAATTTGAATATTTGTAGGATTTTAGCTCAGCAATACAACTTATTAAAAAAAATATACTTTAGATGTATTTATGATCTATGCCATTCAAAGTTCATTCTTACCAGGCTAAAGTTTCTAAATTATCTCTACTGGATAATGATGTATTCAAGCCTAATCGCTTGATCAACCAAATAATGCGTCTTTATTTGATAAAAAAAAGGCCGAGTATTAATCCACTCATCCATCTCTAGAAGTGCAAGCGTGTAACCAGCAATAGCAGAAAAATCTTTTGTTTCTATGGCATCCATAGGCTTATCCTTTTTTATTAAGCCTATCACATAGCAAACACGGTCAGGAAGATAAAATTTTCCCTCAACAGTCACTTTGATAACGCATAAAAAAGCACCCTTAGGTCACTACTGTCCCATAGTTTGCTTTAAATAAAAAAACCTGAGTCTAAATAGTTAAAATATGAGTGCAAACAAACACTTTAACTATAAAGGACTC
>NZ_JAKTID010000045.1:0-84408 GCF_027854795.1 Acinetobacter sp. AOR34_HL
TAGGGTCTGTTGACATTTACTGTTCATAATTAAACCTATAAAGGTAGCCATAAAAATATACAGGCTAAGGCAACAGCACTTTGATAATTTCTTTTGAGCTTGTCATATCGAGTAGCTATCCCTCTAAATTGTTTTAATCTACAAAACATATTTTCAACTAAATGCCTGATTTTATATAAATACCAGTCCATATGATCATTGTTCGATTGGCTATTTATTTTCTTTGGTATATTCGCTTTTGTTCCTGTTTTTCTGATCTGCTCACGCAGTGGTTCTGAATCATAGCCTTTATCTGCGCATACCACTTCTGTCTCTTTTAAATCTAATGTTGCTATTAAATCAGGTGCAACTTTGATGTCATGTGTAGTGCCATCGGTAATCATGAAATCAATAGGATTGCCATGTGAATCAACAATCAAATGTATTTTTGAGGAGTTTCCTCCTACACTTTTAGAAATGGATTGATTCGCTATACCGGCAGAATGTTGATGAGCACGTACGTGAGAGCCATCAATAAAAATCCACTCCATATCGGGGCATGATGCTAATAATTTGAATAATCTAAGCAACTTACCGCTGCTTGACCAACGATTAAAACGTTTGAAAATAGAGTTTGATTGACCGAAATAGGAAGGAATATCTCGCCACGGACAGCCTGTTCTAATTCTATAGAGAATAGCTTCAATAAAATTACGTAAATTTGAGTTGTGATGAATAGATAAATTACGCAAAATAGTTTTCAACTTTTGCCAGTGTTGATCTGTCAGCATGGTACGAGGCATAGCGAATAGTAAAATTAGGTTTGGCGATTTGATTTTACTACTTCGCTATTTTTTTAAGCTAAAAGTGTCAACACACCCTATAAGCATTTAAAAAATATCGTCACTAATTAACATTCATTAGCTGAATAAATAGCTCATCCATAACTAATTGCGACTGAACATTTTGCTCCAACATTAGTTTTTTCTGCTGGAAATCCGAATAAATTGAGAACAGAGTTTCTAAGTTATATATTTGAGCCAAATCATCAAAAACTAAATCTTGATTTTTTAATTGCTGATTTAGCTTTAGACGAATAACATCCGCAAACAAGTATTCAAACATAACCATAAAATCTGCAAAACTTAGCTCTTTCGACCATTTATTAGCATAATGCAAAGGCATACTCTTTTCAGAACAAAGCTTAGACCAATCTTTTAAAAATGATGCTCGTTTATCTAACCACTCACTGTTTTGTATTTCGATTGCAGTTAATGGCATTCCATTAGCAAGATTGAGTAGCAAAGACAGTTGTAGTGGTTTCAGATCAGAAATTCTTTCTTTCAAAAAATTCTGAGCATCCTCATCTTTTAAGCGATCTAATGCAAAGTGTTGCAATCGACTCCGAATAGTTGCAGGTAATTTCAAATAATGATCTGCAACCAAGATCAAAACAACTTTCTCACCAGGTTCTTCTAAAGTTTTTAATAAAGCATTTGATGAAGCTATATTTAAAGCTTCAGCAGGTTCAATGACTACAACACGCCAGCCTTCACCAGTTTGCTGAACAAAAGGTAAAAGATCTCGAATTTTTTCAATCTTAATTTTTGCATTTTGCTTTTTATTATCTTCATCTGTTGTGATGTGAACATAGTTAGGATGTGTATCCGACTTTAACCATTGACAGCTACTACATTCGCCACAGGCATTTTCAGATTGTTTATTTAAACATAACACCCATGCTACAAATCTATCGGTAAACTCTTGTTTAGCACATCCTTTCTTTCCATAAAACAATAAACCATGCCCAACATCAGGAAAATGCGAGGTTAAAAGATCCCAAGTTTGCTGATGCCAAGGATAATGTTCATAGATTTGAACTTCTTTTGTCATATTATTCAAAGAAACTGATAGACATTGAGTTTAATCGATCTAAATCTTCCTGAGTATCAACTCCGGGCGGAAGGTTTGCTTCAGCAATAGCTATGGCAATGCGATGACCGTTTTCAAGCACCCTGAGTTGCTCAAGACTTTCTAATTTTTCAAGCACACCTTGATCCCAAGTTACATATTCTTGTAATAGTTTAACTCGATAGGCATACAAACCTAGATGGCGGTAAGCACTGCTATGCATTGATTGCTGTTTTTGTTTCGCCCCATCACGATCATAAGGGATAGTTGCGCGGCTAAAATACAATGCTTCATTATGTTTTGACATGACAACTTTGACGATACTATCTCGCTGAAATTCATCCAAAACGCTGATTGGCTCGCACAACGTAGACATTGAGCAATTTGGATTATCAACGAGAAGCTGTGAAACCTGTTTAACTAATTTTGCAGGTAATAAAGGTTCATCACCCTGAACATTCACAATAATGTCATCTTCCGCCCATCCTTTTAAACGAGCTACTTCACTTAAACGATCCGTACCAGATAGATGATCAGGGCTTGTCAATACCACATCAACGCCTTCTGCACGGCAGATCTCGGCAATTCGCTCATCATCTGTCGCAACACATAAATCATCAAAGCCCTCAACTTTTTTTGCCTGATCAACCACTCGTAAAATCATTGGACGACCATGTATCAGCAATAATGGTTTAGCTGGTAATCTCGAACTTGCAAAACGTGCAGGAATGACAATGTGTTTCATGGTATATCTCTAAGACAAATGAATACCAACTTGTTGTAATTGTTGCTCCAACAAGTCATAACAATCGGATGATAAAACGGCTTCTACGGGTACAACCCAAATAGGGATATTGAATTCTGGATGTTGAATTAAAATTTCTTTTAATTTAACAGCATCTTTTTCTGTTGTGATAATCGCATTCTGATTCTGAAAACTTAGATCACTCAGTTTATATTCATGATGATCCGGAAACTCATGCGCTTGAAATTGCTCAATTCCTAAATTTTGCAAAGTCTGATAAAAACGCTGAGGAAAACCAATACCAACCACAGCATGATAGCTTTGCTTCGAATCAAATTGATTAGATAAATTATCAGATCTGAGTAAATAAGGCTTACCCACTTGCAAATGCATATTGAGCAATGATTGAGGCTGTTTGCTATGTACAATCACACTACTATTTTGTAGACGTGATTTTGGCTCTCGCAAATACCCTTCAGGCAACAGCTTTTCATTCCCTAAACCACGATTTTGATCTAAAACAATCCATTCAATTTGACGATCTAAAGCCCAGTGCTGAAGACCATCATCACTAATAATCAAATCCAATGAATAGTTCTGCAATAATAACTCTATAGAAGATTGTCTATTTGGACCAACTGCCATTGCAACACCAGTCGATTGAACAATTAAAGCGGGTTCATCACCAATAATCTCAGGCGATGACTCTTTATGTACCAGCGCTGGAAATGGACCAACCCCTCCATAACCACGACTAATTACACCTACCGACAACCCTTTGCTTTGCAAATATTTTACTAGTTGAATTAGCAAAGGAGTTTTTCCACTTCCGCCAACTGTAATATTTCCAATAACCATAACTGGGATTGGTGCCGTATAGATTTTCTTCAGCCTGTATGTGTACATCGCTTTATTCATCAAAAATGCAAAGCGATAAAGCCATGACAAAGGTCTTAAAACGATCAGCCATTTCTCTTGGTTATTCCAAGCAGTCTGAATCGTCTGTGCCAGTGACATGATTAATTTTCCTCAAAATTGCGCTGATGCAACTGATAATACATTCCTTGTTTAGCGATCAATTCTAAGTGAGTTCCTTGCTCGATAATTTGTCCTTTATCCATCACAACAATCAAATCGGCATTTTCAACAGTAGATAATCGATGAGCAATTACAATCGTGGTACGACCTTGCATCGCTTCATCAAAGGCTTGTTGTATAAAGTATTCTGATTCGTTATCAAGCGCGCTTGTTGCCTCATCTAAAATTAGAATTGGCGAATCTTTCAGAATTGCTCTCGCAATCGCAATACGTTGACGTTGTCCACCAGATAAATTCAGACCTTGAGCACCAAGTATAGTGTCATAACCTTGAGGCAAACTCATGATGAAATCATGTGCATAGGCAGCTTTAGCAGCAGCAATCACTTGCTCATCACTAGCATTTTGCAATTGTCCGTAGGCGATATTGTCACGCACTGAACGATTAAACAGAACGACTTGTTGGTTCACCATTGCAATTTGCGATCTTAAACACAGCAACTCGATTTCTTGAACAGGAATATCATCAAAATATATACCGCCACTACTTAACTCTTGGAAACGCGGCAACATGTTTACCAATGAGGTTTTACCAGCCCCTGACCGCCCCACGAGTGCAATAGTTTGACCAGCTTGAATATTTAAAGAGAAATCTTTAATGGCTTTGGTACCATCAGAATATTCCAAGCAAGCTTGATCAAATCGAATATTACCTTTCAATTGAGGCTTCAATTGCCCTTTATTTTCTTCTTCAGGTAAATCCAATAATTCAAAAACCGAATGTGCTGCAGCTAAACCGCGCTGAAGTTTTTCATTGATGTCAGTTAAGTTTTTTACGGGCTTAGATATTAAACCAGCAGCGGTGATATAAGAGACGAATTCGCCAGCGGATGTGTCACCAAAAACCTGCGGGCGCAAAGCTAACCATAAAATGATTGCCATTGCACAAGACAAAATCAGTTGCACCACTGGACTATTGATATTCTGAACAACCACCATCTTCAAACCACGACGAAGGTTTTCTTCAGATGACTTATAGAAGCGTTGTTGCTCAAAAGCTTCACCAGTAAAACTTTTAACTACAGAATTACCATTGATGGTTTCTTGAACCACATGATTGACATCACCCATGGTATTTTGTACTTGTATCGAAAGCTTTCTCATGCGCTTTGCTGCTACACGAACTAAAATACCAATCACTGGCATAAAAACGATAATACACATCGTTAAGCGCCAGTTGGTATAAAACAAATAACTTAATAAACCTATGACAATCAGGCCATCTTTGACTAATGTCTGTAAAGAATCAGAGGATGCAGCTGTTAATTGCTGCACGTTATACATTAATTTTGCACTAATATGACCAGAGGTATTATCTAAATAATATTGTGCAGGCAATCTAAGCAGCTTCGCATAAACCTCTTGGCGAATACTAAAAACCAAACGTCTTGAGATTACAGCGGTAAAATATCCACCTAAGAATAATCCAACACCTCTAAAGAACATTAACAACACGATCAATGCAGGAAACAGATTTAGGTTTTCTCTGCTTCCATTTTGAATTGCATCAATAATAAACTTCAGCAATTTGGCTACCGAGACTTCGGTAGCCGCATTGATACCAAAACCAAGTAATACGAATAAGGCAATACCCCAATAAGATTTTAGATAAGCTAAAAGGCGTAAATAAACCTTAAAATCTTGATTCACTCGGTGAAACCTCTAGTTGGAACTTTAGTGCTAATGTTAACGTTAACAAATCCAAGCTGACCTGCAACATCCATCACACGTATTACATCCTGATGGGCGGCTTTAGCATCAGCAGCGATGATAAAGATAAAGTCGCGACGTTCTTGTGCAACTTGCTTAATAGCTGTACTGAGATCAGCTGTATCTTTTGTCGATAATGCTTGACCATTCACGGAATAATGGCCTGTGGAGTCTACCATGATTTCAATTTTTTGATCGAATTGTTTAGGCGGTACACCTTGAGCATCGGGCAAAGTTAGATTTATACGACTTTGCTGACTAAATGTCGTCGAAAGTAATAAAAACACCAAAATAAATAACATACAGTCAATCATTGGTGTCAAATTGATATGAATATCTTCAACTTGAGAACGTTTAAATTTCATTAGATCACCTATGCTTAGCTTGCAAGGCGATGTTCTTGTACATGTGGTACTTTTTTGTAGAAAAGTGCAGCATGGAACAAGGTAGATTGTTGTTCTAACTCAGCAGTATATTCGTGTACAACACGTTGAAAGTATCTATAAGCAATCATCGCTGGAATAGCAATTAACATACCAACAGCCGTTGTGATTAAGGCTTTAGAAATACCAGGCATCATCATACTTGCATTTCCTGCTGATCCCACATCAATCACCAAGAAAGATTCAATAATACCTAAAACCGTACCAAGCAAACCCAATAAAGGGGCTATTGCGCTCAATGTACCCAAGAAATTGATGTTCTTCTCTAAGAAAGAAATTTCTTGTGAAGCTGCCGCCTCCATTTGCGCACGCGCAAATTGTTCACCCTGTTCTTTGTGTTCGTACCCAGCAAGTAGAATACGTCCTAAAGGTGATTTCTTTGCTTGCTCTTGCTGTAAATTTGAAATTACAGTCTCAGCATTAGAACCATTTACAAATAAATCTCTAGGTAATACTTGAGAACGTTTCAAACGAATGTAGCGTTCAATTGTGATTGCAACCGTAAAAATTGATGAGAGAATAAGCGGCAGCATTAACCAACCGCCCGCTTTTACCAGTTCCCACATATTATTCCCCAATAATATTTAAAATAATTAGGACGAATCCTAAATATTAGTTAGGCAAACAAATATTTAGAATCCCATCCAACTCATCCAATGAGTGATAGTGAATGACCATTTTCCCTTTTCCTTGTTGGTTATGGTCAATTTTGACATTCGCACCAAAGCGTTCAGATAGCTTTTGAGTTAATTGTTCAATATCTGGAGAAATTTTCACTTTCTCCTTTTCTGGTTTTGGCTCACTCCACTCACGAACCAATTGCTCAGTTTGACGCACTGACAAACCTTTTTCAATCACGATTTTTGCAACTTCAATTTGTTCTTTAGTCTTTAAAGTCAAAATTGCACGGGCATGCCCCATATCAATCTGACCTTGTTGCATATAATCTTTAATTGGGTCTGCTAAACTTAATAAGCGCAACAAATTACTAACTGTAGTACGTGCTTTACCAACAGTATCTGCAATTTCTTGGTGACTTAAACCAAATTCATCATGAAAACGTTGCAATGCAAGTGCTTGATCAATAGGATTTAAATCCTGGCGTTGAATATTTTCAATTAAGGCTAATGCTATCGCGACCTGATCATTCAACTCTCTTACAATTGCAGGAATTTCAGTTAATCCCGCCATAATTGCAGCACGCCAACGTCGCTCACCCGCAATAATTTCATATGGATGTTGTTCATCATCCACAAGACGAATCACGATAGGCTGCATTACACCATGTTTTTCAATCGATGATGCAAGCTCTTGTAAATCCTGTTCTTGAATAAAACGACGTGGTTGATATTCTCCACGCTTTAACGAGTTAACATCAATTTGCTTGAGTTGACCATGATCCAAGGCTTGTGCTTCTAGTTGCAGTTTTTCTTTTTGAATCGAACCTAGCAACGCATCTAAACCACGACCTTTAGCCAATCCGCGTTTTTTGATGCTCATACAGCACTTCCTTTTTTCACTTTACTTTTTTTAAGCATTTCCGCTGCCAAATTTAAATATGCAACGGCACCTTTAGAACTCTTTTCAAAATAGATCACAGGTAAACCATGTGCTGGCGCTTCAGCCAAACGAATATTACGAGGGATAACCGTATCATAGAGCTTTTTACCAAAATATTGCTCAAGCTCAGAAGATACATCACGTGTTAACGCATTTCTTGCATCATACATGGTACGTAACACACCAATGATTTCCAAGTTTGGATTGAGTGCTTTTTGTATACGGTCGATGGTTTGCGTGAGGTCTGCAAGGCCTTCTAAAGCATAGTACTCACACTGCATCGGAATGATCACACCATTCACTGCTGCAAGTGCATTTACAGTAATCAAGCTTAGACTTGGAGCACAATCCACAATAATGTAATCAAAAGCTGAATCTACCTCTTCTAATGCTTTTTTGAGGATAAATTCACGACCTTCTTGCTCAGCGATTGCTAGCTCTACTCCTGCAAGCTCACGGTTTGCACCCAAAACTTTATATCCTACTTCTGCTTTTTGAATTGCAGTTTCGATCGGCACTTCACCTAATAAGACATCAGTAACAGAATACAAAAGATCATTCTTTTGTACGCCAGACCCCATTGTTGCATTACCTTGCGAGTCCATATCAACTAACAAGACACGCTTCTTTAAAATCGCCAAAGAAGCAGCAAGATTAACTGCGGTTGTTGTTTTCCCTACGCCACCTTTTTGGTTAGCAATTGCAATAATATGTGCCATGATTACCCTTAATATTTTTATTAAATTCGTTGAAGCAAAAGCAAATGACGTTGTTCATCTAATCTTGGTACTTTCAATTCGACAATCTGAGACTGATATTGACCTTTTAATTGATCAAGTTCATCAGTTGGAATCAAACCTTTCATTGCTGCAATAATACTTTTTTCATGCATATATGGCTGTGCAGCATCTACAAAGTCAGTTAGTGAAGCGAATGCTCGACTTGTAATTACATCGAACTGACCAAGTTCATTGATACTGTCTTCATTTTCAACACGTGTTTGCACTGCAATTACATTTTTCAGATTTAAATCAGCAATAAACTGTTTTAGAAAACGAATTTTCTTGCCATTTGAATCAAGCAAAACACAATCACGTTCTGGTTGACATAAAGCAATAATCATTCCAGGCATTCCACCACCTGTACCTACATCTAATAAACGCCCTTTTGGTAGATCATTCAAGATACTTAAACTATCTAATAAATGTTTAACCAGCATTTCTTTAGGGTCGCGTATTGCTGTTAGGTTATATGCCTTATTCCACAATACTAGCGCATCTTGATATTTTAATAAGAGTGTTAAAGCCTCTTCGCTGAGGTTTAATCCTAAAGCTTGACTACCTTGCTTTAATTCTTGAAAAAAATGATGCATGACAGTGTAACATCTCGATAAATTTGCTGTGCAGTATACCGATTTCTGATACAAGACACAGTAGGACTTGTTGAACGATTATGCAGTTAATCATCTATGTTCATGATAAACTGCACAATCCATCAAATTTTCTGCCTTGGTTCAACAACATCAAAGCACGACAAATATCTTCTTAGGCAAATTCACCTTGTTTAATTTTATTATCAAGCTCTTCTAACCGCTCAGGCGTACCAACATCAACCCAAATACCCTGCATTTTCTCAGCTGAAACTAATTCTTGTGACATTGCCTGTTTAAGTAAAGGTGCTAATGGTCTCTTACCATTCTCCAGACCTTTAAACATATTCGGTGATAATACCGCAATACCACTATAGGTTAATGCTTCACCCAATGACTCCTGCTCAAATGTATAAGCCAAATCATTCAATAAAATGAAATCACCTTTCAAATGCTGAGGAGGATTATCAACCAATACTAAATGCGCTTGCTTGTCACCTAAATGAACATTCAGCAATGAAGAGAAATCCATAGTTGTCCAGACATCACCATTGACTAGAATGAAAGGCTTATCACCCAATAAAGGCAATGCATTGATAATACCACCTGCCGTCTCAAGTCCCTCACCCTCATGCGACCATAAGATAGTTACACCAAATTGAGAACCATCTCCAAGCGCAGCCGCAAGTTTGTCTCCCAACCAAGCAGTATTGATCACAATTTCAGAGACACCTATCTTTTGCAATTTTTCGATATGCCAAACAATTAAAGGCTTTCCACCAACTTCAAGCAAAGGTTTTGGTGTATGCAACGTTAGCGGTCGCATACGATTTCCAAGACCTGCGGCAAGAATCATAGCTCTCATTATGCAGCAACCTCATAATCACCATATTTTGCAATGAACTTTGGCATAACGATTTCACGCATAAATTGCATAAAGTCATTCAATTCATCATAACCTTGACTTTCTTCAAGCAGATACCACATCACTCTTGGCAGATCTTTTAGATAACCTGATTTTCCATCACGCTCGAATAAACGAACAAAAATACCTAAAATTTTAAGATGACGCTGAATCGCCATAAGATCAGCATCACGCTTAAACTGCTCAAAACTCCGATTTTCTTTCGCTTTTGCTGGCAACAAGTTATAAAAGACTTCAAACCATTCATAAACGCGCTCGGCATTCCACTGTACATAGGCATCTCGTGTAATCGAGATTAAATCATAAGTATCAGCACCAATTACCGCATCTTGGAAATCAATAACACCGAGTTCTTGCTCATTTTCAATTTTCATCAGATTACGACTGTGAAAATCACGATGAACGATTACTTGAGGTTGATTAGTTGCTTCAATCGCAAGAAAATCGAAAGCGTGCTCAATTGTTTCTAATTGCTGTTCTGTTGGTTGAATATTTAATGAAGGTAGCATCCATTCTGTTAACAAACGCATCTCAGTCATTAATTTCTCATATGAATATGCAGGCAAATGAGATTTCCCGTCAATTTGCTGCAATTCAATAAGTTGTTTAAAGCTCTGGGCATAATATTGATCAACTGTTTTATCATTTAACAATGTTGATAACACTACATCACCAAAATCTTCCAACAATAATAATCCTTGCTCCAAATCTTTAGCTACGATATGAGGAACTCGCACCCCATTCGCATCAAAGAACTCATCAATCGTCACAAACGGAACGCAATCTTCTTTTTCAGGAGGCGCATCCATGAGCATATATGTTTTGTTTTGTAACCCAACTCGTGCATAGCGGCGGAAACTCGCATCTCCAGCAAGAAAGTTGATTTCAAACTGATCAGATTTGAGAACGGCTTCAAGCCAAGTTTGTATCAATTGTTCACGTTGTGTATTCATTTGCAATAAAATCTAAAACTAGCTGAGATTTTGAAAGCTTAAGTGTAGCCACTTATCAACTTTTTCTCTATGATGCGACAATAATTAATTGTGAATTAGCATACTGGTTAATGAGACAATGAAACATCAGTTTAAATTTAATCCTTTAGCAACTGCTATTTTGACACTCTTGTGTGGCGGCTCGATTCAATCAGGTTTCGCAGCAACCAACACGTCTCATGTCTCTACACTAGACAATGCTCAACTCAAAGCCAAAATTCAGAAAGACCAAGAAACCTACCCTGGCGAAAGTTTTTTTCAGCAATACTATGTAGACAAATCAGCACCAGAAGCTCAATTGCGTGACAATCGCTATTTAAGCTCATCTTTTTGCCAAGGTACATGGATTACGCCTATCAACCCTGAAAGTAGACCCAAAGATGCGAATAGCACCACCTCTGTTATTACGGCAGACTATGGTCACTACAATCCAAATGGTGATTCGGTTTTACGAGGTGACGTAATTATCGACCAAGAAGGTCGCAATATTCGCGCAGATGAGGTTACTTTAGATTCATCTCAAACATATGCAAATGCGAAAGGTCGAGTTCAACTCGCTCAATCAGGTTTACTCACCCAAAGCGATCAAATCAATTACAACTTAAAAACCCAAACTGGCGACTTAAATAACAGTTTTTATATTTCTGAACAACAACATGCTCATGGTTATGCAAGCCAAATCAAACGTCAAAATGAAAATTTGGTTATTCTTAAGGATGCTAGTTATACAGCTTGCCCACCTGAACAAAAACCTGCTTGGAAAATTCAGGCTAAACAAATTGAACTGAATCAAGAAACTGGTCGTGGTGTGACTAGAGGAACTAAACTATATGTAAAAGATGTTCCTGTCTTAGCTGTTCCTTATTTTAATTTCCCAATTGATGATAGGCGCACCACTGGTCTTTTAAGTCCAAATTTTGGTTATAGCAATGATGGTGGTGCTCAACTTACCGTTCCTGTTTATCTTAATCTTGCACCTAATTATGATCTAACACTCACACCAAGCTTTATGAGCAAACGTGGAGCAAAGTTGGATGCAGAATTTAGATATATGACTGAGAATTTTGGTTCAGGACGTATTTGGGGTGGCTATCTACCAAATGACAATGAATACGACAACAAAGATCGTGATGACTTACATTTTGAACACAATTGGAACATCACAGATCAATGGTCTACGAACCTAGAATTTAACCATGCATCAGATAAAGATTATTTTTCTGATTTTAACTCAAACCCAAATTCAAAAACTGATTTAAACCTACGCCGTGCATGGGAATTGAATTATAAAAATGGCATTCCTGGCTTAAAAACTCAGTTAAAAGTCGAAGATTTCCAAACCCTAGATGAAACGATTGAGGATAAAGACAAACCCTATGCTCGCTTACCTCAGTTCCTTCTCAATTATGTAACAGGTAATCCACAAGGTTTACAATACGAGTTTAATAATGATACAGCTTATTTTAAAAAGTCTATAAATGATGGCTCAGCTTTAGAGTCAAGTGGTACTCGTATCTATAACCAATTTGCTGTTCGTTATAACTACATAACACCATCATGGTTCTACGCTATTCCTGAATTATCCGTACGTACGATTAATACATTCTACGATCAAGATACTAAAGAAGGTTTAGGCTTATCGGCTTCCGATGATTTAGAGAAGTCTGTCGTTGTGCCGCAATTTACGTTCGCAACTGGTGTAACTTTTGAGAAAGATGGCAAATATCTTCAAAGCATCTCACCAAGAGCGTTCTATGCTTACTCACCTTATAAAAAGCAAGATGATCATCCAAACTTTGACTCTACAACTGCATCTATTAGTTATGATCAATTATTTAACCCTTACCGCTTTTATGGGCACGACCGCTTAGAGGATAATAATTTCTTATCTTTGGGTGTTACATACAGCTTACTAGATACAGAAGGCTTAGAGCGTATTAGAGCGAGTCTAGGTCAAAGTTATTATTTTAATGACAGACGTGTAACCCTGAACGAAGAGCCTGATGAGTTCGACACGCAAAAAAGAACAGGTCCGATTATTAGCCTAGCGAGTCAATTGAATCAGAACTTCACCTTAGCTGCCAATTCTGCATGGATGTCTAATGGTGAAAACGCACAACGTGATTTTCAAGCATATTACGTCGGCGATAAAGGTAATCTCTACAATGTAGGCTATTTTTATCGTAAAGATATTCCAGACCGTCAAGATTCTTATGATCAAGCTGTTGCATCCTTTATACAACCTGTAAAAGATAATTGGCGTATTATGGGGCATGCTCAATATGACTTAGACAATAATTTGATGCGCGAGTATTTACTTGGCGTCAATTATGAGTCTTGTTGTTGGGCTGTCTCTGTATATGGACGCTCGTACTACAACGATTTAGATGATCCTAATTCTCCTGATGTACGTAGAAAGCGTGCTGTAATGGCTGAGTTTACACTTAAAGGTTTAGGCGCCTTAAATAATAAGCTTGCCTCACTTTTAGAAAGCAGAGTTTTAGGTTTCAACAAAATTAATCAATCTTGGACACAACGTTAATGAAGATAAATTCTATTCAACATATCTTTAGAGCTACTGTTCTAGCCGCCCTAATTTCTTCATCAATGCATAGCTTTGCTCAACCTACGGATGAGGTTGTCGCAATTGTGGATAATAGTGTCATTCTTAAAAGTGATTTAGAACAAGGAATTGCTGAAACTGAGCATCAACTTAAAGCACAAAATAAAACTGTGCCACCACAACAATACTTACAGATGCAAGTTTTAGATCAGTTGATCATCCGACAAGCTCAATTAGAACAAGTTAAACGTTACGGTATTAAAGCCGACGAAAAAAGTTTAAATGCTGCTGTTTTGAAAGTGGCAAATCAATCTGGCGCTACTACCTTAGAAGCGTTCCAACAAAAACTAGACGCAATTGCGCCAGGTACATATGAAAACTTAAGAAACCGTATTGCTGAAGATTTAGCAATCGGACGCTTACGTCAACAACAAGTAATGTCGCGAATTAAAATCAGCGACTTAGATGTTGAAAATTTCCTAAATTCACCTGAAGGTCAAGCCGCATTAGGCACTCAAGCTCATGTGATTCATATGCGTATCTCAGGAGATAATGCAGCAGAAGCACAAAAAGTTGCCTTAGAAGTAAAAAATGCGCTTACGAGTAGTGATGATCCAAAAGCAATCAGCTCTAAATTATCAACTTCTTCTGTGAAAGTTGATGGCGCAGACATGGGATTTAGATCACTTTCTGAAATTCCAACTGAACTCGCAGCGCGAATCACCCCATTGAAAATAGGTCAAACAACTGAACTTATTAATGTTCGTGATGGTATCCACGTTCTTAAATTACTTGAACGCAAACAAAATGATCAAAAAGCTTTAGTGGATCAATACCAAACACGTCATATTTTAATCCAACCTTCTGAAGTTGTATCTTTAGACCGTGCTAAACAAATGATTGATAGTCTATACAATCGTGCTAAAGCTGGCGAAGATTTTGCAACACTTGCTGCAACATATTCAAATGATACAGGTTCAGCTCGTGATGGAGGTAGCTTGGGTTGGGTTAGCCCGGGCGTTATGGTTGCTGAATTTGAACAGACAATGAAGAATACTCCTGTAGGTCAAATTAGCAAACCATTCCAAACACAATTTGGATGGCACATCCTGCAAGTGATGGATACTCGCCAACAAGACATGACCAAAGAAGTACAAGAACGTATGGCACGTCAGATTCTCGGTGAACGTCAATTTGATACTGAAGTAGATACTTGGATGCGTGAGCTTCGCGCCAATGCCTACGTTGAAATTAAAGATGTCAATTTAGACTCAAAAGCGCAGCAAAAATAAATTCTGCCTCAAAAAATGCCAGCTATATGCTGGCATTTTTTTCATACAAATATAAAAATAGCGGCAAATGCCGCTATTTTTTAAATTACAAGTTAATCACTTATAACGATCAACCATCTTCTCTAAAGAAATTGGGCGAATCTTATCTGCATTACCAGCCGTACCAAATGCTTCATATCGTGCAATACAGATGTCTTTCATTGCTTCAACTGTTTCACCAAAGAATTTACGTGGATCAAATTCACTTGGCTTCTCAGCCATCATACGACGCATCGCGCCAGTAGATGCCAAACGTAAATCGGTATCAATATTAATTTTACGAACACCATGTTTGATCGCTTCTACAAGCTGATCTACTGGCACACCGTAAGTTTCTTTAATATCACCACCATATTGGTTAATAATCGCCAACCACTCTTGTGGTACAGAGCTTGAACCATGCATTACAAGATGCGTGTTTGGTAGTGCAGCATGAATTTCTTTGATTCGATCAATTGCCAAGATATCGCCTGTAGGTGGACGAGTAAACTTGTATGCACCATGAGAAGTACCCACAGCAATCGCTAAAGCGTCAACATCAGTATCAGCAACGAATTGTGTTGCTTCTTCTACAGAAGTTAGCAATTGAGAATGGTCTAATACGCCCTCAGCGCCAACACCATCTTCTTCACCAGCCATACCAGTTTCAAGGCTACCTAAGCAACCAATCTCACCTTCAACAGAAACGCCACATGCGTGAGCCATAGCTACAACACGACGAGTAACATCAACATTGTAATCATATGAAGTTGGTGTCTTACCATCAGCTCCCAAAGAACCATCCATCATCACTGAGCTAAAGCCCAACTGGATAGAGCGTTGGCAGACATCAGGGCTTGTACCGTGATCTTGATGCATTACCACTGGAATATGTGGCCATTCTTCAATCGCAGCTAAAATAAGATGACGTAAGAAAGGTGCACCTGCATATTTACGCGCACCAGCAGAAGCTTGTACGATTACAGGTGAATTCGTTGCATCAGCTGCGAGCATAATTGCACGCATTTGTTCTAAGTTGTTTACGTTAAACGCTGGTACGCCGTAGTTATGTTCTGCAGCGTGATCCAAGAGCTGGCGCATTGAGATTAGAGCCATAATATCCTCCCAGGTAATGCGCCATATTCTACATGTTGATTTGTTTCAATTCAGCAACTAATCACAGGATTTCAAAAAAATTCTTAATCTTTTGTATCATTTGGGTAGCAAAAGATACTAAAAAATAAAAAAAGCTAAATCGTCGCATGATTTAGCTTTTTAAATGATTCAACAAACAAATTCTAATTTGAAATTGCTTTAATCAAATCAACAATATCCCTCGATTCGCGTAAGGGGTAATTTCTTCCCAATCGCCTTTTCAATCTCAGGCAAATAGAACGCATCATCTTCTGATAAGAAGCTAATACTTACACCTTGAGCACCTGCACGTCCAGTACGACCAATACGATGAACATAATCATCTGATTGCTCAGGCAAGGTAAAGTTAATGACGTGCGATACACCATCAACATGAATACCACGACCAGCAACATCAGTCGCAATCATAATATTGTTTTTACCTTGTTTAAACTGATCAAGCATCTTCAATCGTTTGTCTTGTGCAATCTCACCAGACAACATTCCTACTTTATAACCATCACGTTTTAAATGATCATACAATCGACGAACCTGATCTCTACGGTTTGCAAAGATCATTACTTTATCAATAGGTTCTTCACGAAGAATTTCTTGAAGCAATTTATATTTATCTTTGTTTTCTACAACGTAAACTCGTTGCTCGACATCATTATTGGTTTTCTGTTCAGGTTCAATTTCTACCGTAACAGGTTCAAATAACCATTGTCTTGCCAAATTCAATACATCATAGCTAAATGTTGCTGAAAACATTAAAGTTTGGCGTTGCTCTTTGAATGGAGAAAAACGAACAATTCGTTTTACTGATGGGATAAATCCCATATCAAGCAAGCGATCAGCTTCATCAATCACTAAAAATTCAATTTTATCTAACCAAACTTCTTTTTGTTCAACAAAATCAATTAAACGCCCTGGCGTTGCAACAATAATATCAACAAAGTTGCGATCCAACATTTTCTTTTGTTTTTCAAAGTCTACACCACCTAATAGAGTGACAAGATGTAGATCAGTGAACTTTGTCAAATGCTGGGCATCACTTTCAATCTGTAATGCAAGCTCACGAGTAGGAGCTAAGATTAATGCTCGTGGTTCACCACGAAAACGTTGCTCTTGTACTGGATTGGTTAATAAATCATTAATCACACTGATTAGAAAGGCAGCTGTTTTACCCGTCCCTGTCTGTGCTCGACCAATGGCATCATGCCCTGCTAATGTATATTTTAAAACCTTTTGTTGAATAGGAGTCATTTGTGTGAACCCCAAAGCATCAATGGCTTTTTTCAACTGCGGATGTAAATTTAAGGTTTCAAAACCAGACGTCATATATGCTCTCGAACCATCAATGACTAAAGAAAGTGGCTATTATAAACAAAAACGCCCCAAATAACATTGGAGCGTTTTTTATTGCGTTAAAGCAACAAATTAGTCTAAAGGCTGAACGTTTTCAGCTTGGAAACCTTTTTGTCCTTGAACTACGCTGAATTCTACGCGTTGGCCGTCACGTAATGAACGGTGACCTTCGCCTACAATTGCGCGGAAATGAACAAATACGTCATCACCACCATTACGCTGAATAAAACCAAAGCCTTTAGTGTCGTTAAACCACTTTACTACGCCTTGTTCACGAGCTGTCATAAGTCAATCCTCAGATATTGAAAGATAAGGACCTTCCGGTGTTGCAAACAGCAGAGCCAACAAGGTTTTAAAATATTTATAATTTTAAAGCTTGTAATCATTCTGTAAAACTATCAACAATTTCCGGTTACATCCATTTGTTATAGGGTTTAATACAAGAAATTTATATTAAACACTTTCTAAAACGCATCGAGCTTAACACGGGTTTATTCCAATTAATAGATTTATTTTTAGTAATTTCCTAGCACTCTATCTGTTTTATTCAACCATTTAGCGCTTTTTTTGCTAAAAATTTTCCGTGTAAAATAGTGAAAATTTGTTAAGATAATTTTCAATTAAGCTTTGTTTATTACTATGTCTCAAATTGAAGGCTCGCCCGAAATAATTGATGCGCTAGGACAACCTTGCCCTATGCCACTTTTGATGTTGAAACGCGCTATTAAGAAGTCATCAGGATCAAAGCAATATCTTTTAAAATCATCAGACCCGCATAGTGAAATTGATGTAACACGATATTGCCAAATTCAACAACTTCAATGTCAAACACAGAAAATTTCAGACCGAGAATTTCACTATTTAATTGAATCTATTTGATTCTTTGATAAACTCTCGGTAAAGATAAAATTGAAATATTTACATTTCTATACTCAAATTTCCTTAGTGATGAAGAACATTCGCATTAAGATGAAATTATTGACTTTAATACCATCCTATAAGGAGACTCCATGACTACTGACAGCAGCAATCAATTGATGCCCCTGTCATTGTCTGCGCCAGGCGTTAACCTTGGTGCATATATCAGTACTGTCAATCAAATTCCTATTTTAACGGCAGAGCAAGAGAAAGAACTTGCTGAACGTTATTATTATGACCAAGACCTTGATGCTGCCAAACTTTTGGTAATGTCACACTTACGCTTTGTCGTACATATTGCACGCAGCTATGCAGGTTACGGATTACCACAAGGTGATCTCATTCAAGAAGGTAACCTCGGATTAATGAAAGCTGTTAAGCGCTTCGATCCTAATATGGGTGTGCGCTTAGTTTCTTTTGCTGTGCATTGGATTAAAGCCGAAATTCATGAATATGTTATTCGTAACTGGCGAATTGTTAAAATTGCTACTACGAAAGCTCAACGTAAATTATTTTTCAATTTGCGTAGTCTTAAAAAATCAAGTAAACGTTTGACTTTAGAAGAAGCTCAATCAATTGCAAATGATTTGAATGTGACTCCTGAGCAAGTGCTCGAAATGGAAGGTCGTTTAACCGCTTACGATGCTGCTTTTGAAGCGCAAGGTGATGATGACGATGATACACCACACACCGCGCCTGCACTTTATCTAGAAGATAATCGTTACGACCCTGCACGCCTAATTGAAGAAGAAGATTACGAAGAACAAAGTACTTCTGCATTACATGAGGCCATGGATCAACTTGATGATCGTTCTCGTAATATTTTACAGCGTCGTTGGTTAGACGATGACAAATCAACTTTGCATGAATTGGCTGCTGAATATAATGTTTCTGCTGAACGTATTCGCCAGCTTGAAAAGAATGCAATGGAAAAAATTAAAATTGCGATGTCAGCAAGTTAAATTCAGAACAAACACAAGGGCGACAATGCCCTTTTGTTTTATCCAGCTTTGTTAAAAGCTTCGAATATGTTAACTTTGTTCATCAATTTTCCAGTTCCATTTTCATTATGTGGATAGCAATTTCTGCGCTTAATCTTGCACTTGCAGTTATGTTAGGTGCTTTTGGTGCTCATGGGCTTAAATCTATTGCTACAGTAGAGCAACTCGCTTGGTGGAGCACTGCAACGCAATATTTTTTCTACCATGCTCTAGGTTTACTCATTTTAGCTGTACTCAAAAAAACCACACCAACATTCCCAATAAAAATTCCTTTTATTTTGATTCAAATTGGCATCATATTTTTCTGCGGTTCGTTATACATTATGTCGCTTAGTTTACCTCGAATATTAGGTGCAATCACTCCGATTGGTGGTGCATTTATGATTGCAGGTTGGCTATTACTCGCATGGTATGCGATCAAACATGCGAAATAAGGATTTATCATGCATATCTATTTAAACGGCGAGTCAACAGACACGTCATGTGAAAATCTACAGCAATTGATTCAAAGCTTGGCACTTGAAGGCAAACGCTTTGCCGTAGAGAAGAACCAACAGATTATTCCAAAAAGTAGACTTGAGCAAACAACAATTGCTCCAGAAGATCGTATTGAAATTATTCAAGCTGTTGGTGGCGGTTAATCGGCTAAAAATGGAGTAAGCCCATGCAAGATTCCCCTTTAATTATTGGTTCACGTACTTTCCAATCTCGTCTACTGGTCGGAACTGGTAAATATAAAGATCTCAATGAAACTGATTTAGCGATTCAAGCGAGTGGCGCTGAAATTGTGACCGTTGCAATTCGCCGCGTAAACATTGGTCAACATGCCGATCAACCAAATTTACTCTCAGTCATTCCACCTGAAAAATATACAATTTTGCCGAATACTGCTGGCTGTTTTGATGCAGATAGCGCAATTCGCACCTGTATGCTGGCTCGTGAACTACTTGATGGTCACAATCTGGTAAAGCTAGAAGTACTCGGTGATGAAAAAACCTTATATCCAAATGTAACTGCAACACTTAAAGCAGCGCAAACCCTGATAGATGATGGTTTTGAGATCATGGTCTACACCTCGGATGATCCGATTGTTGCACAAGAACTTGAAAGTATGGGGTGTGTTGCGATCATGCCTTTGGGTAGTTTAATTGGTTCTGGTCTTGGTATTTTGAATCCACATACCATTTCAATCATCAAAGAAAACGCTAAAGTTCCTGTGCTGGTGGATGCTGGTGTGGGTACTGCCAGTGATGCTGCTATTGCAATGGAACTTGGCTGTGACGGCGTACTGATGAACACGGCGATTGCTGCGGCTCAAAATCCAATTTTAATGGCTTCTGCCATGAAAAAAGCCGTTGAAGCAGGTCGTGAAGCATTCTTGGCGGGTCGTATGCCGCGTAAGCGTATGGCGAATGCCAGCTCGCCTGAGACAGGTTATTTCTTTAAGTAAGAAAAGAAAAAGCAAAGGGAGCTATTTGCTCCCTTTTTTAATCGCCAAAACACTCATTTCTTTCTAGCATTTTAATGTTATCTGTAATGAGCTTTTTATATCATTCACAATATATTTTGGTGCAAGGATAAACAAAAGCATTTCAGCCCAATACGGCTCACTCTTAACATACACTTCCATCGATAATTTTTTCATTAATTGACAATAATCATGATAAGCAATGTTATGAGTTTTATAGTTCACAGGACCATCAAACAAATTAAAAATCGTATTAAGTTCATATTGAGTTATATCAGCATTCCTTCCGACGGGCTGAGGATAAAATTCCTTTAATGTTGAATATTTAAACAACAACCAGTTTAAAGAATAAATGACTCTGGAATCATAAACTGCATAAGCCTGATGATCCATAAATGATGCTACTTTTGATAAAGAAGAGATCACTGAAAAAGTAGTTCTTGTTAAAGCACCTTTTGTAAGTTCACTTTCAAATTGAAGCAATAACAGGTCATTTTTAGGATTTTGCTTAAAAGAACGTATACCTCCCCACTCTTGAATCAACCAGTACCGACCAGCTAAATCATCTGAATTCAATAAAGAATTGAAATTATGTTTTAAATAAATATTTTGCTCAAATATAGAGGTAAGATGCACAGGGATTGGTAATGGATTACTTTCTGGCAACTCCCATATAAAATATTTTTCTAACGGATGCTGTTTCGCTAGCTCTTTCAATGTTTGAATTAGCTGGTGCATGATTCTCTCAACTCTAAATGTTTAATATTCGATTTAAATTTTGCTTCGCTCTTTGCTCTAAATTCTGTTGAAAATACTCCGTTTGATACAACGGTTCAGTCTGATAAAAATGCGCTAGAACTTGTTTTCTTTTAATCGAATAAACATCTGGATCTACCCAAGTATATTCCTGTTGAATCTGCTGCTCATATTCATCGAAACGCTCTGGTGAAGCCGCTAGAATCGCTAAGTCAATATCAAGTAAAAACTGTAAATCTCGCTCATTCGTTGCTTCATGCTTTTGCGTCGCAATAATCCACCGCTTTATCTTCTGAACATCATCTGCTGACAAATCTTGAGACAAATAGTGCTCGAATAGCTCAGCACTTTTTAGTTCGTTGTCTTTTGCTTGGGGATCATAAACTGCATCATGGAACCAGAGCGCCAATGCAACCGCATGTGCATCATTTAAATCAGCTCGAAGCGAGTCAACTAGAACTATACATTCATACAAATGTATCAGCGTATGATAAGCCCGCTGCTTTTCACTATAAGCAGCAATCAACTTGTTAAAAAATTTCTGCGGTTCAGAAAAATGATAATGCCTATGCAGCTCAAACCAAGAATTTTCTAATACAGTTAAATATTGCTGCATTACTCATCCTTATTGGATTACCTTATTAAGCCACTTTGCTAATGACTCTGCATCCTTACGCTCAAGAAAGAGCTGATACAAAGTGCAGGAACCAAACTCATGTTTTAGTTCCTGCTGACGTACAGGGTGATTACCAAATCGAAAGCGCCGAGTACCATCACGATCTAAAGGCAGTGCATACACCCCATAACTCCGAGGTTCTGTCAGATGCCCTTTGATTCGAACTTGATCAAGCGATATAGCATTTTTCAACAAATGTTCTTTGGTTAACATCCCATCCCGCCCAAGGCAAATCTAAGCTGCGTGCTGTTCATCTCGCTTAAAAACTAGCTCTTTATTTGATGAACTTTCAGCATCAAAGTAATACCCTTCACTATCAAATGCTTTTAATTGTTCTACTTGGCTTAATTTATTTTCAATCAAGTATCTCGCCATCAGACCACGCGCTTTTTTCGCATAGAAACTAATGACTTTATATTTCCCGTTCTTCTGATCCAAGAATACAGGCTTGATAATTTCTGCCTGAATTTTCTTTTCATTCACAGATTTATAATATTCATCAGAGGCTAAATTTACCAATACTTTTGCATCAATTTCAGCTAAATCTTGGTTAATTTGATCAGTGATAATGCTGCCCCAAAACTCATATAAATTATTTCCACGGCTATTCTTTAATTTAGTACCCATTTCTAAACGATACGGCATCATCAAATCCAATGGGCGTAACAAACCATAAAGACCAGACAACATGCGCAAATGCTGTTGGGCAAAATCAATATCTTGATCTTTTAAGTGATAAGCATCTAGACCTGTATACACGTCACCTTTAAATGCAAATAAAGCTTGGCGTGCATTAGAAAAATCAAATTCCGCATTCCAATCACGAAAACGCTCTACATTTAAATTGGCGATTTTTTCACTCACGGTCATTAACGATGCAATTTCTGTTGCCGAAAGTTTGCGACATACATCTATCAATTGTTGTGATTGCTCTAATAAACGAGGCTGTGTATATGTGTCAGTCGGTAAAGCAGTTTCATAATCTAGTGTTTTCGCTGGAGAAATTAAAGCAAGCATAATCAATCAGAATAAATTTATCTTGGTGAAACTATATCAGTTGATAATTTTTAATGCCAATTCGTGTTCTCGTTCAGTTTTATCGGTAAAATAGTGGATTCTTCCATTATCCATTGCGTATCTTATGTCTGAGCAAGTATTCATCCAAGGTCCTGTTGGTCAAATCGAAATATTTGTTGATCAGCCCCAAGGAGAAATCACAGGTTTTGCTGTCGTCTGCCATCCACATCCTTTGCAAGGTGGTACACCACATCATAAAGTCCCTGTTTTACTGGCTCAGATTTTTAATGAAATGGGTTGTGTCGTTTATCGCCCTAGCTTCCGTGGTTTGGCTGGCAGTGAAGGTATTCATGATCAAGGTCATGGCGAAACTGATGATATTATGGCTGTGATTGAATATGCCCGTGCTAAACATGCAGGTTTAACTTTCTATGCAGGCGGTTTTAGCTTCGGTTCGCATGTACTCGCAAAATGCCAAGCACAACTCAGTGAAGAGTTACGTCCAAAACAATTAGTGCTCTGCGGACTACCAACTGGCTCAGTAGTGGATTTACGTCATTATAAAACCCCTGCAATTGACGGCGATATTTTATTCGTACATGGCGAGCAAGATGACATCACCCTGCTCTCTGATATGATCGCATGGGCAAAACCACAAAAACATCCAATCACGATTCTGCCAGGTGCCAATCATTTCTTTACTGGTTATCTAAAACAGTTGCGTCAAATTATCACTCGTTTTTTAAAACTTTAGACTTAACAACAAATTACTAAAAAAAATATACGCCTTTTGAATCCAATGTCTGTTATATCAATATAGATGTACAGACATTAGGTTCTTTAATAATGAAATTAAATAAAAAACAGGGACTTTTTTTAAAGCAAACCATTGAGCATTGGCACCAACAAGGCACGATTACGCCTGATGTTGCCAATGAATTAAATCAGAGTTTTTCAATTCGGCCTTTTGACTGGGAACGACTCGCAAAATATTCATTTTGGATATCAATGATTTGTACAGTGATCGCAATAGCCGCTATCACACTTGATGATTATTTGATGAAGTTGATTGAAAGAATCTTTATAGATTCCAAAATTATTCCTTGTCTAGTTTTTGCTGCTGTTGCTCTAGCTTTTTATGGCTTTGCCTATCGTCGACGTAAAACCAAACCCTTACATCAATTTAGCAATGAAGCGATTATTTTTGCAGGCGTGCTTTCTACGGCAGCATCCATCGCCTATTTCGGTCAAGTGATTGATACAGGCAGTGGGCATTTCTCTTTGCTATTCTTGCTCTCCACCATTATTTATGCAGCACTTGCCTTTTGGTTCCCTTCTAAACTGATCTGGTTATTTTCCTTACTTTCTCTCGGGTCATGGTTTGGGACGGAAACTGGCTATATGTCGGGTTGGGGAGCCTATTACCTAGGCATGAACTTTCCTTTACGTTTTGTCTTTTTTGGCGGCGTATTGATTGGTTTAAGCTTGCTGTTTAAACGCTACGCGCATTTTAGATACTTCGCCCATTCAACTTATGTCATGGGACTGCTTTATCTATTTATTGCCTTATGGATTCTCTCGATCTTTGGTAATTACGGTGATTTGAATAGCTGGTATAACGTTAAACAATATGAGCTGTTGCATTGGGGTATTCTCTTCGCATTTATTGCCATCATCGCGATTGTTTATGGTTTAAAACATGATGATGCTACCTCACGCGGTTTTGGTATCACCTTCTTATTTATTAATCTCTACACCAAGTATTTTGAGTTCTTTTGGAATGGCATGCACAAAGCCATTTTCTTTATCTTGCTCGCTACATCTTTCTGGTGGATTGGCCGACACGCCGAAAAAGTTTGGAATTTAGAGTTTCTACCAGCTCAATCACAAATAAAGAAAGACCATCCAGTTGAATAATTACTGAAAATCCCTCCAACTCAAGCCAAACCGAGCCAAATACTTTTTGACTCGGTCGCTATCATTTGTGGTGTTGCGTTGCTGGCGTGAAGCAGCAAATAGCTGCCGTCCAGCATCAGCCATCGACTTGGCATTTTCACAAACTTGGAGTACGCCACGCAGCTGAATCTGATCAAACTCATCAATCTCACTCAATTGTGTTTGATCTAAATATTTGAGCAAAATATCTACGTCTTTAGATTGGTTTTGTATGGTTTGAATCGACCATAACTGCTTTAAACGCTGAATCTCTTTTTCTACCGTTTCCGAACGAATCAACTCACCACTGGATAATGTCGCTAACCGCGTCACACTGGCGGTTAAATCTCGAAAATTCCCCTGCCAAGATGCTTGTTTAGACTTGGCAAATTTCAAATATGCATCAAGGGCATCACGTTGAAATCGTAATTGACGCTGATGATTTACAGCAAAACGTTGCAACTCAAATTCAATATTCGGGGCAATATCTTCTATTCGATCTTTAAGATTGGGTAAAAAGAATGTCCATGTATTCAACCTCGCCCATAAATCCTCACGAAAACGACCTTCTTGTACCTCTGTTCTCAGGTCTTTATTTGTCCCTGCAATCAACTGAAAATCTGCCTGAACCTCTTTATCACTTCCGACTGGAAAAAAAGATTTATCTTCGAGTGCCTTGAGGAGCATCGCTTGTTCATCTAACCCAAGCTCGCCAATTTCATCCAGAAATAAAATACCTTGATCAGCACTTTTTAATAAGCCTGTTCTTGAAGCCGCTGCCCCTGTAAAAGCTCCTTTAATATGTCCAAATAAACTCGACATAGCACTATCACCACGAAGCGTCGCACAGTTCACATCAACAAAACGCCCACTTAAATGAAAGTTGTCTTTCTTTAACTGAAAAATTTGTTTGGCTAAATGCGATTTACCCACACCTGTTGAGCCCATAATCAAAATCGGCGCACTTGAACGTGTTGCTACCAACTCAACTTCTGTAATCAGTTGATTGAATTCAGGGTTATAGGTTGAAATATTGGCTTTCAACTGTTGCCAGTTTTGTTGTTGCTCATCTTCAAAGCGTTGCTTTAAAACATCATATCGGGATAAATCTAGATCAATAATGCGATATTCACCTTCTGGCGTTTTCTGTTGATTGGGTGCACTTTGAATCAGCTTTGCAGGTAAATAATTGGCATCGACCAGTAGATACCAACAGATTTGTGCAACGTGTGTACCTGTGGTGATATGTAAAAGATAGTTGTTCTTTTCAGTATCAAAGGGATAACTTTTAACAAAGTCATATAGCGCACCATAAACCTCAGCAAAATCCCAAGGATCACGGATACTCACGCGCTGACCCGACACCGTAGTCGATGGCGACACATCCTGAGCATCTTCAGCAATAAATTTGACTAAATTATGATGTTGGCGATCATGTAATAGCACCAATTCATCTACAATAAGATCTTCATGCATCAGAAGGCTTAGCGTCGGACGCCAGCGTTGCCATCGGTCAGGACGCTTTCCTTGATCCAAGGTAGAACCCACAAAGCCAATTACGACAGTTTTCTTTGCATTCAGCATAATTTCTATAATATTTTATAAATGTCTATCATATACAATACGTATTTAAGTGAAAAAATCCAACAATATGCTTCATTTTACTTTTTTAGGCACATCTTCTGGTGTGCCCACCCTAACACGCAACGTTTCTGCGCTAGCCATCCGCAACAGCAAGAATAAAGACTGGATATTGGTCGATGCTGGTGAAGGCACACAGCATCGCATTCAACAGGCTAAACTTTCATTACAGAACTTAGTTGCGATCTGCATTACCCATGTTCATGGTGATCACTGTTATGGATTAGTTGGTTTATTGGCCAGTGCAGGTATGAATGCCCGTACTGCACCTTTAACCATTATTGCCCCAAAAGAAATTCAACAATGGATTGAAGTTACGGCCCAATTAACGGATTTACATTTGCCCTATCCACTCAATTTTATCAATGTGAATGAAGCCGTTCAAATACTACAGATAACAGATGAACTTTCAATTCAAGCCCATCCACTCAGTCATCGTGTACCCAGTTTTGCATTTAGTATTATTGCGCAATACACCCAAAAGAAATTAGATACTCAGGCTTTAATTCAACTCGGCGTAGCAAAAGGCAAAGTTTGGGGCGATTTACAGCAAGGCTTAGACGTCCAGTTAAATGAGCAAACCTTAAAAGCAGCTGATTTTTATTCAAACCCAAACGCAATGTGTACATGCGATTGTCGGTGGAGATAATGATAGCCCTGAGTTGTTGGCACAAGCTTGCCAAGATGCTCAACTCCTAATTCACGAAAGCACTTACACTCAAGCTATTTTAGATAAAGTGGGTTCAGGCCCAATGCATAGTTCCGCCAAAATGGTGGCTGAATTTGCACAAAAACATAATTTAGGCAATCTCATTCTGACGCATTTCAGTCCACGTCATCAGGACCAAATTGGACAAAGAGCAATTGCAGATGAAGTCCACCAATATTATCAAGGCAACTTTTATTTAGCTGATGATTTCGATCAATTTAGCTTAGATATGATAGGTCAACTTACAAAAATTGATAAATCTTAATAGATCACCTTATATTTGATCTATCAATAACATCCAAGGATAGACAATCTATCCTTTAAGATAATTAAATATCTTTTTAGATATACAAATATCGACAAAATCATCTACAAACATATTTTTTAAAAAAATTAAAAATTTATTTTAATTAATTATCAATCACTTAAATTGGATTTAAATTAAATTTAAAAAGTTGGCATAGTCACTGCAATAGCATAAGTACACAACATCACTGGGATATTGTGAATATCACCTGCCTGCAAACGCTTGGCAGGCAGGCTTTGAAAGGAAAAATGAAAATGTCTGTCGTTGAACAAATTAACCAACAAGCTCAATTTGAACAAGAACAACAAAAACGTACTTATCAAGTTCTACAGAATGAAAAAGGCATGCCTGTAAAAATGTGGACCAATGGCGTAATTGTTGATGACAACTCAAAACAGCAGTTATTACAAACGGCTCAAATGCCTTTTATTTATAAATGGATGGCTGTGATGCCAGACGTTCACTTTGGTTTAGGTGCAACGATTGGAAGCGTAATACCAACCAAAGGTGCGATTATCCCTGCTGCCGTCGGTGTGGATATTGGGTGTGGAATGATGGCGACTCGTACCAGCTTAACAGCATCGGATTTACCAGATAATTTACATGCTTTACGAACCGAACTTGAACGCTTGATTCCACATGGAATGACCAAACGTGGACGAGATAAAGGTTCTTGGGAAACACCACCTGAAATGGTAGATCAAGCTTGGGGAGGTTTGGTTGCAGACTTTGAGTTGATTTGTGCTAAACACCCTCGCCTAAAAAATACCAACAACCGCAAGCAGTTGGGAACTTTAGGTACAGGAAATCACTTTGTAGAAATCTGTTTAGATGAACATGATCATGTCTGGATTATGTTGCACTCAGGTTCTCGTGGTGTCGGTAATGCCATAGGTAACCATTTTATTGAGCTCGCACGCAAAGATATGCAGAAGCACTTTATTAACTTACCCAATAAAGATTTGGCATATTTAGTTGAAGGAACTGAACATTTTGATGATTACTGGTTTGCTGTGGGTTGGGCACAACGCTTTGCCATGAAAAACCGTGAAATCATGATGCAATCAGCGATTAAAGCTTTAGCAACGATTATTCCAAAACCTTTTAATGCCAAATTGGAAGCGGTGAACTGTCACCATAATTATGTGGAAAAGGAAGAACATTATGGCGAAGAAGTGATGGTCACTCGTAAAGGTGCTGTCAGCGCCAAACTTGGACAATATGGAATTATCCCAGGTTCAATGGGCGCCAAGTCCTTTATTGTTCGTGGTCTTGGAAATCAGGAGTCATTTTGTTCATGTTCACATGGTGCAGGACGAGTGATGAGCCGTGCTGAAGCAAAACGTCGATTCACTGTTGAAGATCAGATTACCCAGACTGAAGGTGTGGAATGCCGTAAAGATGCGGCTGTGATTGATGAAATTCCATCGGCGTATAAACCGATTGAAGATGTAATGAATGCACAAAAAGATTTGGTTGAAGTGGTTTATACACTAAGACAAGTAGTGTGTGTTAAAGGATAGAAATAGTATGATCTAAATGTTCATTTTAGATTACAACTTTAAAAAAAGATTAAATTTAGGAGAAACTAAATGGCTTTTTCGTGGACATGCCCTTACTGCAATCAAAACGCGACTATTACAGATTCAAATATTTATCGTAACCGCTTTAAATTTAATAAAGGAAACATTGAAGGAGACCTTGCTTTTACATTTACAGCTATTACTTGCCCAAATAATGAATGTAAACAATTTATATTAAATAGCAGCCTACACCATACATATGATCTTGACATCAGTAGTAGTTCATACGGTGATCCATTATTTACGTGGCAGTTAAAACCCAGTTCACTTGCAAAACAGTTTCCAGATTATATTCCTAAAGCTGTTTTAGATGATTACAACGAAGCTTGTTTGATTCGCGATCTTAGTCCTAAGGCATCAGCAACTTTATCACGAAGATGTTTACAGGGCATGATTCGTGACTTTTGGGGTGAAACAAAATCTCGTTTAATTGATGAAATTTATGCAATCAAAGATCGAATTGATCCTATTACTTGGCAAGCAATCGATGCTGTTAGAAAAATTGGCAACATTGGTGCCCACATGGAAAAAGACATTGATTTAATAATTGATGTTGATCCGAATGAAGCTCAAATGCTTATTGGTTTAATTGAAATGCTGATGAAAGAATGGTACATCGCAAGACATGAACGACAAAAACAGCTTGAAGCTTTAATTGGGCTAGATGCGCAAAAAGCTGAACAAAAAAACACTCCAAAATTGGTAAATGAATAATGAAACTCGCAGAAGCACTTTTACTTCGAAGCGATCAACAAAAAAAGCTCGCTTCATTAAAACAACGGATCAACGCCAATGTATTGGTACAAGATGGTGATGAACCGAGTGAAGATCCAAATGAACTGATCAAACAGGTATTTGCTTTAACCCAAGAAAGCAATCAGTTGATTTGTCGTATTCATTTGACCAATGCACAAGCAAAGCTGGAGGATGGCAAAATATTGCTATCCCTATTAAGCTTGCGTGATAGTTATGCTGAACAGCATAAGATTCTCGTTGATGCGATTGCCAATACCCATCGTGAACCAGATCGTTATAGCTCACGTGAGATTAAATGGAAGAAAGTTATCCCTGTTTCTAGCTTGCAAAAACAGGCCGATGATATCAGCGCGAAACTACGTGATTTAAATATCAAGATACAGGCAGCCAATTGGCAGATTGATTTAGTCGAATAGACAACAGATTTTGTGAATTTAGTTCACAAGCACAGTTTGGACATACTGGGCGAGTACAAGATCCTGCATTACTCCGATCTGAGGGATTGAAAATAATTCAGGCGGCTATGGCAGCATGTGAGCCGTGCATCAATCTTCACTGATTAGGCTCAGCATCATGTACCTAGCAAACCTTTGCCGAAAGCAAAGTCACGCGTTACTTTGCATTACCATGTACTGACAGTATGTTCATTAAATTACAAAATAAGGAAAATAAAAGTGAATAAAGCTTTGCCAAATATGCCAGCAACCATCCAGATTGATGGCTCACAAGGTGAAGGTGGTGGACAAATTTTAAGAACTGCCCTTGCCCTTTCGATGATTACAGGTCAGGCATTTGAATTAATCAACATTCGTGCTGGGCGTAAAAAGCCAGGCTTAATGCGTCAGCATTTAGTCTGTGTACAGGCATCTCAACACATCAGCCAAGCTTATGTAGAAGGTGCTGAACTGCATAGCCAGCGTTTGTACTTTGCTCCACAGCATGTACAGAGTGGAAAATACCAATTCCAGATTGGTTCGGCAGGGAGTACAACACTGGTTTTGCAAACTCTTTTACCTGCTTTGTTATTGCAAAATGAAAGCAGTGAACTCACAATTTCCGGAGGTACACATAACCCGCTTGCGCCAACGGCAGATTTTATCGAGCATTGCTTTTTACCAGCATTAGAAAAACTTGGAATAGGGGTCGAGTTTAAATTAAATAAAGCAGGTTTCTTCCCGATTGGTGCTGGTGAAATTCAAATCAAGATTCAGCCTTGGCAACATCGAAACAAACTAAATTTATTAGATCGTGGTACTTTGCAAAGCACTGAGGCTTTTGCAGCTGTACTCAACCTTTCCGAAGAAGCACAAATTGCACAACGAGAACTGGCAACGTTAAATAAAAGATTGAAATTAGATACTCAGCAGCAATTCCATTTAAATGGCATCAGTCAAGGCAATACAGCGTATGTCAAAGTTGCACATCAACATCACGTTCAACTATTTACTACTTTAGGTGAAATGCGCAAAAGTGCAGAACAAATTGCCAATCATTTGGCGGAACAGGTGAAGCAATATATGGAGTCTAATGCTGCTGTCGATGAATATTTAGCGGATCAGTTGCTATTACCTTTGGCATTGGTGCAAGGTGGTGAATTTACCGCACAATGTATTAGCGAACATACCCGCACACAAGCCGTGATGATTGAAAAATTTATTGATTGTGAAATTGAATTTATTGAACTAGACAAAAATCTGTTTCAGGTCATTGTCAAAGTTTAAGAAGCTCATGAATGAGCTTCTTTTCTATGAAATTTATCTTACAGATTCCAAAGCCGTGACCAATAATTTCCAGCATTTCTCTACCGTATCTACTTTAACTCTTTCACCTGGTGCGTGTGCACCTTGAATATCAGGACCAAAAGATACCATCTGTAAATCTGGATAGTGTTCAGCAATAATTCCACACTCCAAACCTGCATGAATCACTTTCAAGTTTGGCTCAATCTTAAATGCTGATTGATAAGCTTGTTGCAGACATTTCAACGCAGCTGAATCTGGATTTGGTGTCCAACCCGAAACTAACGGCGTTAACTCAGACTGAATTTCAAAATTGGCAAAGTGCAGTTGGATTTTCTGGGCAAATGTTAGTGCTTCTTGGTTCACCATCGAACGAACCATAATTAAAGTCTTCGCCTCATCTTTAGTCAGTTTGACCACCCCAATATTATTCGAAGTCTCAACCACATCAGTTAAAGCACGGCTCCACTGGGCAATACCATAAGGACACGTTGCCAGTGCTTGTAACCATGCTTTCTGCTGTTGCAAGATGATAACTTCATTTATATGATGAGCATTTTCTTGTACCGTGATTTGTAACTGATCATCAATGCCCTGTAATTTTTGTTGCCATTCTTTTTGTACAGCTGCAACGGCATTTCCTAACTCAGTTAATTGCTCTGCTTTAATTGTAATGGTTGCTACCGCTTCACGCGGAATAGCATTGCGTGCTGTTCCACCGATAAACTCAACCAATCGTCCATTTGTTTGCGATAAATAATCATTCAGGAAATTGGCTAAAATCACATTGGCATTTCCACGCCCCAAATGAATATCAACACCTGAGTGACCACCTTTCAATCCAGATACCAACAGATCAACAAAAATCAAATTTTCAGGTGCTGATTCATATTGAAGTGACTGTCCTACTTCTAGATCAATACTGCCTGCACAGCCAAGATAGAGCTCACCCCACTCTTCAGTATCAATATTAAATAGCCATTGCCCTGTTAAAACACCCGACTCAAGCAAACGAGCACCGCTCATTCCTGCTTCTTCATCAATAGTGAGTAGAACTTCAATCGGACCATGCGCAACATCATTTGATTCTAATACAGCAAGTGCAAGTGCTACTCCGATACCATTATCTGCGCCCAATGTCGTGTTTTCAGCAATAAGCCAGCCATCTTTTAATACAGGTTGAATAGGATCTTTAAAGAAATCATGTTGAGTACCACGATTTGCCTGAGTCACCATATCTAAGTGTCCCTGTAAAATCACACCTGCAACTTGCTCTTTACCTGCTGTGGCAGCTTTTCGAATAATCAGATTACCAATGTCATCGACATAGGTTTCTAGGTTGCGCTGTTCCGCCCAATCTTTGAGATGCTGTCGTAATTGTTGTTCATGTTTTGATGGTCGTGGAATCGTACACAAAGTCTCAAAATGTCGCCAAACCACTTGGGGAGATAGTTTAGAAAAATCAAACTGTATCATACAGTTATACTCACAAAAATAATGTATATAATGGATTTAAATATACTTAAATCATTAAAAAGTAAATATTCAATCAACGTAAATTTAGTTTATTTCTTAATCTAAAACTTACGTCGATTTTAATAAAAATGATCAATCATTCCTTAGTAAACTAAAAGTGATAACTAAATTTCACGAACTAGGCGGAATCCCCACATGATCGAACGTGCTTGGGAAGTTACATAAGCATTTCGATAGGCTGTTCGAGCATTATAAGTGTTGTATATCCATGCGCCTCCACGTAACACAGGGAAATTACATTGTCCGTTATTCTCCTCACCCCAAATACGATTAGCTACAGGTGCATTCTCATAATTTGGGTGCCAACAATCATCTACCCACTCCCGTGCATTTGCTGTCATATCGTATAAACCAAAATTGTTTGGTATAAACTTCCCAACAGGTGAGGTATAAGCATAGCGATCAGTACAATTAAATAAGTTCCACGAGCTTGTTTGTGGCAATGCAGAAACTGTGGTTGGATCTAACACATTTGCATACCTACAAGCTTGATCTCGATTCAAATCATCACCCCAGTAAAATGCAGTCGAAGTTCCTGCACGAGCAGCATATTCCCATTCGACCTCTGTCGGTAAACGGTAGATTTGTCCTGTTTTTTTGGATAACCACTCTGCAAATGCTCTCCCATCTTCACGGCGTACACATACAACAGGATCTTGCGGCGTTTGGTTCATACCTGCGTTAGTTGGGTTTAAATCATCTCGATACCACATATTAAAAACCCCATCACGTGCTTCCCAATTACGACAGCCTTGTACCTGCCAGCCAGTCTCCTTTTGAAATGCTTGAAACTCTGCAAGGGTTGTTTCATATGTAGACATAGCAAATGGCTTTTAGATTCTCACCATGTGTTGAGGTAATTCATAGGGTCGCGATTGAGCGGGAACATTTTGTTGTTCTTGCTCTTGCAGATTTCCACCCATCAAAAAACTACCAGATGGAATAACCGTCATTTCTGGACAAAAACTATCCGAACAATCTTTAAACTTTGATTTTTCTGGTGTTGCTTCATTAATATTTGTATGTGTTAATGCTGCTAATTTAATTTTAGGATTCATATTAGGAGTATTATTTATTTGACGAATCAATAAATTTATAGTCCCTTTCCATTCGCTTAACATTTCTCTTAACATCGCTGGTCTTTCAATACTTACCCCTGTGCCGTCATAATCTGGAGCATTACATCTAGCTCTTAAAGAAGTTGACTCCTCGGTAAGCTGGATAAGTTTTGGAATAATTTGCTGTTCCAATAACAAACTTAAGTTATTTGTACTATTAAGCTTTGTTCTTAATTCTAAAGCTGATTTCCCAGCAATCTCTGCATCATTGATCACCTTTGAATAAACACTATCACATTGATTTTCTTGCCATACTAAATTTTGACTAAGTGTTTGTAGTGACGAAGTTGTTCCATCGACTAGTTTTTGGTTAAAAGCATTGTTAGTTGTATTTTTATCATCGCTATTACATGCCGCAAGTAAACAAACGAACAATACACTAAAGCCTTTAAGATAATTACTAGATATAGTGGTCATATTAATTCTCTGGAAAAGTATTATGAATAAAAGGAGGAGATTGAGTAATTCTTTGTTAAAAAACATTTTTAAATTAATAGAAAAGTAGATCAAAATTCAAACACTATTATTTTTTTCATTTGTTAATTTTTATTAAATAATGTCACTATAAAAATAAATATTTCTAATTAATATTAATAAAAAAAATGGATCAACAGATTTGTTATCCACTTTAGATATATAGAGCTAAAAAATATGTAATTAAGATTTCCAAACAAAATCAGAAAAACTATGTTCAGCTTTTAAACTATTTTCAACAGCTTGAGCTAATTGACGAATGATACTTTGTGTCTCTATACGTTCAAACCATGCTTGTTCTTGCTGTGGATTGGCTGAAATTTGACACAAGATATGTCCTTCCACATCTTGCTGAGAACATAAAATAGAGAGTGGCAAATGATGGTTATCTATACGAACTTCAATCTTTTGATGTTCATGTCGAATGTGTTGAGCATCAAAACCATATTGTTCTAATTGCTTATACAATAACGCTGCTACATACTCTTGAGTAATGTAACATTCATTCGGTGGATGATCGATCAATCCATGTTTTGGGCAATCTGCTATGAATTGCAACGTTCTCATGGTATTCCCTCTATTTTTATGTTTTTTAACTCTGGATCGCAGAGTAAAGCCTACTGCAGCGGTATGAATTATTATATATACAATTGTCTTTAATTGATTAGCCGATTGTCTTACTTCTTGTTCAAATTTTAGGAATTTCGACCCGATTAGATATGTACAAAGCAAAACTTAATTATTTTTCAATCGAGATGAGAGATTTGAAACTTTATTGTTATAAATCAGCTTGAGATAGCAGCATTTATTGAATTAAATGCTGCTATCCTACACATTATTGGTTCACAACTTGTAAATCCAAACCAGCAGCATTTGCTAGTTCAGTAAAAGTTGGGAAACTAGTCGCAACCGTCTCTGTACCATGAATTGTAATCGCACCAGCGGTTCTTAAACCAGCAATACTGAAACTCATTGCTATGCGATGGTCATGGTGTGATTCAATCTCGCCACCATTAAAGATTGCAGACCAATCACCTGATTTTCCTTTACCTTCGATAATGATACCGTCTTCTGTTGGCGTACAATCGATGCCCATGATTTTCAAACCATCTGCCATCACTTGGATACGATCAGATTCTTTGACACGTAATTCAGCAGCGCCAGTTAATACTGTTTGACCTTCCGCACATGCTGCAGCAATGAATAATGCTGGGAACTCATCAATTGCTAAAGGTACTTGATCTTCAGGCATGTGAATACCTTTGAGTGTACGAGAACCTTTGATATGAATATCTGCGATAGGTTCACCGCCTGCAATACGCTCATTTTCTACCGTCAAATCAGCGCCCATCTGTTTCAGAATTTCGATCACACCAGTGCGTGTAGGATTGATTCCAACAGCTTCAAGAACTACATCAGCACCTTCTGTGATTGCGGCACCCACCATGAAGAAGGCAGCCGATGAGATATCAGAAGGAACTTGAATATCCGTACCGACTAACTTACCACCACCCACAAGTGAGATTTTATTGCCTTCGGTTTTCACATCATAACCAAAAGCACGCAACATACGTTCTGTATGATCACGCGTTGGCTCTGGTTCTGTTACCGAAGTTTCACCTTCAGCCCATAGACCTGCTAGTAAAATACCTGATTTGACTTGAGCAGAAGCCATTGGTAAGTCGTAATCAATACCCTTTAAAACTTGGCTACCCGTAATGCTAACTGGTGGTGTACCTTTCTCACCTGTGGTTTGAATTTGCGCTCCCATCAAACGCAATGGTTTTGCAATACGCTCCATAGGACGCTTAGACAACGATGCATCACCAGTCATGACAGAATCAAATTTTTGAGCAGAAAGCATTCCAGACAACAAGCGCATACTTGTGCCTGAATTACCCATGTATAAAGCACCAGCAGGGGCTTTTAGACCTTGCATTCCAACGCCATGAATCGTCACTTCACCATTCTTTGGACCTTCGATGCTCACTCCCATATCACGAAAAGCTTGAAGAGTTGCTAAAGCATCTTCGCCTTCCAAGAAACCTGTTACATGTGTTGTGCCTTCTGCAATCGCACCAAACATGATTGAGCGATGTGACACAGACTTATCACCTGGTACGGTGAATTTACCTGTAAATGTTTTCTTTCCGGGCAAAATGGTAAATTGCTGTGTCACCTTGTTTTTCTCCATCAAAGGTTTTTTGGCTAACATATGATTAAAGTGCTGGCGTGCAGCTTGCGCATGGCCAAGCAAACCCATCAATGCTTGTGAATCTTCTTGTTCAATCAGTTTTTTCAAAACTGATAACTGCTGTTCAAAACCCTCTACAGCATTCAAGATTGCAGTTTTATTGGCAAAGAAAATGTCATGCCACATCTGAGGATCGCTTGCTGCGATACGTGAGAAATCACGAAAACCACCTGCAGCATAGCGAAAAATATCTAAATTATCTTCACGGTTTGCAAGCTGCTCAACCAAATTAAATGCCATCAAATGTGGTAAGTGGCTTGTATGTGCAAGCACTTCATCATGCTTCTTCACATCCATGCATATAACTTCTGCTTTTGCAGCAGACCATAGTTGAATCAACTTCTCAACAGCCCAATCTGCACTAGTCGGTAGTGGCGTCAAAATCACTTTATGATTGGCAAATAAATCAACTTTACCCGCATGCACACCTGTATGTTCGGCACCTGCAATTGGATGTCCTGGTACAAAACCTATAGGTAAATTTTCACCAAAGACCGCTTTAGCAGCTTCAACCACATTACCTTTAGTACTACCAACATCTGTGATAATGACATTTTCAGTTAGGTAAGGTTTGATCTGTTCAAGTACTTTTTGCGTCGCTCTGACAGGTAAGGCTAAAACAATTAAATCTGCATCTTGAACAGCTTCTTCAGGTGTTGCATAACCGTATTGAATAAGCCCTAGTGTTTTGGCATCTTCTAATGTTTTTTTTGAGCGTGTTGACGCAACAATTTGACCAGCAAGCTGTTCTGCCACAATCACACGAGCAAGACTCGACCCTATCAGCCCAAGCCCAATAAATGCAACTTTCTTAAATAATGGTTGAGACATAAAACATTTTTGCCTATCTGAAAATCTCTCTAACCTCTCTTTAAAAAAAGATCGGAAAGTATCTCCCTTTAAAGAGGGAGACTGGAACGGATTTAAAATAAATTGAACTATAAAACAGCGATAGGATATGAACCCAATACTCGCAATTCTTTTACATTAGGTCGAATTTCATCTAATGCTGCAGCTACATTTTCTTGATCAATATGCCCTTCCAAATCAATGAAGAAAACATAAGCCCATTTCTCAGGAAGCGCTGGACGAGTTTCAATACTAGTCAAACTAATTTTATGTTTAGCAAATGGCGCAAGGATTTCCAATAAAGCACCCGCACGATCATGTGCAGAGATCAGTAAAGACGTTTTATCATTACCACTTTGTGGAATTTTCTCGCGACCAATCACAAGGAAACGTGTCGTATTTTCAGGGTTATCTTCAATGTTGCTATGTAATATCTCTAAGTTATACATACTTGCAGCAATATCTGAAGCAATAGCGGCAGAATGCCACTCATTACGAATACGGCGAGCAGCTTCCGCATTTGAATTAAGCGCTACACGCTCTACACCTGGATAATGCGCATCTAACCATTTGCGACATTGAGCAAGGGTTTGTTGATGTGCATAAATCTGTTTGATGCTGTCTTTACGAGTATTTTCAGATACGAGAAATTGATGATGAATGCGAAGTTCTACTTCACCAATCACATTTAAAGTAGATGATTTAAAGCAATCTAAAGTGTGGTTTACGATACCTTCTGATGAATTCTCAACTGGAACAACACCATAATGCGCACCACCAGCTTCAACTTCACGGAACACTTCATCAATCGTTGGCAATGGGCGCACAACTGCATCTTTACCAAAATGTTTTAGCACAGCTGAATGCGTATATGTACCTTCAGGACCTAGAAATGCAATGCTTTGAGGTGCTTCAAGTGCTAAACAAGCGGACATGATTTCACGAAATAAACGTGCCATCGTCGCATCAGACAATGGACCTTGATTACGTTCCATCACCTTGCGGAGAACTTGAGCCTCACGTTCAGGACGATAAAATAATGGGTTTTCTTCAGCTGCAAATTTCGCTTTTGCTACAGCTTCAGCCAGCGTAGCTCGACGGTTAAGTAATTCTTGGATTTGTTGATCAACACTATCTATATCATTACGAATTTGTTCTAAATTAAGTGACGTCGATGTGTTTTGTCCATCGTTTACCATTGAATGCAGCCTCAGCAAAATCATCTATATAAATGGGTTACAATTCATCTATGAACTGTTATGCGAAGCTAGTATAACAAGACTTTAACGCTTTAAACACGCGAAGATTTAACTCTTTTTGCTTAGGTCAAAGCCCTTACGTATTTTTATAAATGCTTTTTCGCAAATAATTACAATCCCGACCTTGGTTTTTAAAATTATTCATCAAGCATCAGATTCCGCTTTATTCAATCACAACAGACAAAATTCAATCAAGTTTGATAAAATCTGTAATAAATAAAAATTGATGCTATCCATGATAATGAATATAAAAACACCTTTACTGATTAGCGTAATCGCCACAAGTCTAGCAGGATGCATAGGCTGCTATAATCCAACAGGATGTAATAAAGATTCTTCACCATATTATGTTACAACGACAACAACTCAAATCAGAGGAATAACTGTTCCTAACGCAACCAAACTCAAATACAAATCAAGAAATTCATTTCAAAAAGACCAACAGCAACATCCATTAAATGAAAAAGATTTAACAAGCATTGAACTTCCACCAAATACTGCGATCAATTGGGGAGGAATGCCCTCTTATCTATTTATCCTATTTTTTAATTCAGAAATGAAAGGCTATTCTATTTATCCTGTTAAAGAGCTGAAACCTCAAACAGGAAATTCATTCGTAAAGCTCTGGAAAAGTTGTGATAGTGCATTGGACGTTACTTTGAAAAATCCAAATGATTGGTCATTTAATCCAGAGAATATGGAAGTTACAGGATGTAGTGTGAATATTCAAAAAAGAAGTCAATATAATAATTATTGGCCAAACCAAGATGAAGCAGATAAATTTCTGCTTGATATCAATCGTGCTTTACAAAAGCTCCCTAAACAGAAAACTTATCCAGTGATTCAATATTCAACAGAAGAACAATAAAAAAGCCTGCTAAAAGCAGGCTTAGGATATCAAAGTCGGCTTATGATTTACCAATCAATCCACGAGCTACGATTTCTTTCATAATCTCGTTGGTACCACCATAAATACGTTGAATACGAGCATCAACAAAGAAACGTGAGATTGGATATTCAGTCATATAACCATAACCACCAAATAACTGAAGTAAGTTATCAGATACCTTCATTTGCATATCTGTACTGAAACTCTTCAGTGCAGCAGCCGTTTCAACATCTAACTTACCTTCCATATAAAGCTCTACGTTCTGATTGTAGAAAGCTGCTGTTGCCAACTCATCAATCTTCGCTTGAGCCAATACAAAACGCGTATTTTGGAACTGCGAAATTGCCTGACCAAATGCTTGACGCTCTTTTACATAAGAAGTGGCTAAATCAATTGCACCACGAATTGCCCCTAAAGCTGTAGATGCAATTGCTGTACGTTCACGAGGCAATTCTTGCATCAAATAAGCAAAACCAGAACCAGCATTTCCAAGCAATTGATCTTTAGGTACTTTTACATTATCAAAGAACAATTCAGATGTATCTTGCGAGTGCAAGCCAATTTTATCGAGGTTAGTGCCTTTCTTGAAACCTTCGAGATGAGTATCGACCAGTAGTAACGACACACCCTTAGCACGTGCTTGTGGATCAGTTTTTACCGCAAGAACAACAACATCCGCGTGTTGACCATTTGAAATAAATGTTTTTGATCCATTCAAAATGTAGTGGTCACCTTGTAGGATTGCACTAGTACGCATAGCCTGTAAATCAGAACCCGCACCTGGCTCGGTCATACCAATTGCACCAACCGCCTCGCCTGATACCATTTTTGGTAACCAATATTGTTTTTGCTCTTCTGTACCAATATGTTGAATATAAGGAGCAGCAATTTCAGAGTGACATGAAATTGCTGTCGATAAAGCACAATATCCCGCACGAGCAGACTCTTCAACCAACATCAATGAATAATGTGTTGGCACACCATAGCCACCGTACTCTTCAGGTACATCTACACATAAAAAACCATTTTCACCCAGTAAATTCCAAACTGAGCGCGGCATAATGCCTTCACGTTCCCATTGATCGTAATGTGGAGCAACATGCTCACTCATAAAACGTTTGAAATTATCACGGAAGAGTTCCAAATCTGCATCGTAAGCTAACATCGCTATTTCCTTTCGCTTTCTTTGTTCTTAAAAGTTTGTTTCGCAGTCATGCTAATGATTTTTCAAGTTGATGTCATGGTCCGTTTGCATCAATTCACTAGACTGATTCGGTCAATAATTTCGCTTGTAATGTTTAATATTTCGCCAAAACAAATTAAACCGAATTTATCTCAGCGTTTATTACTCAACATAGCCAACTTTATGTCATATTATTTTCTAGTTTTCGATCACATCAGAATTATCATGAATACCAAACGAAATATTTATAAAACCGCAGAACATCCGTTTGCTCAATATGTTCGTATTTTAGGTAAAGGTAAAACAGGATCGCGCTCTTTAAGCTATGAAGAAGCATATCAAGCATTTAGCATGATTTTGAAAGATGAAGTGCTAGATGTTCAACTTGGCGCATTTTTAATGCTTTTGCGTGTCAAAGAGGAATCTGTTGATGAACTTGCAGGTTTTGTTCAAGCAACACGAGATCAACTCAACTTTGAATCTTTAGATGTTGATCTAGATTGGTCTTCATATGCTGGAAAACGTAAGCATTATCCATGGTTCATTCTTGCAGCTTTAACATTAGCTCATCATGGTTATAAAATTGTAATGCATGGAGCATCAGGTCACACAATTAACCGTGTTTATACTGAACAGGTATTAGAATATTTAGGCTACCCAATTTGCCATAATCAACAAGAAGTAAAACAGCAACTTGAACAACATCATTTTGCTTACTTACCACTTGAAGCAATATCACCTATTTTAAGTGATCTAATATCACTCAGAAATGTAATGGGTCTTCGCTCACCAATTCATACACTGGCACGTTTAATTAATCCATTTAATGCAAAGGCAACTTTACAGGCAATTTTTCACCCAGCTTACAGATCATCACATCAACAAACAGCTTTTCGATTAGGCTATAAAAATAGCGCTGTGATAAAAGGTGAAGGTGGTGAATTTGAGCGTAATCCTGATGCCAAGACTTTAATTTGTGGGATTAAAAACGGTGAATTGTACGAGCATGAACTACCTAAACTGACACCAGATCGTAGTCCTATTGAAGAAGAACTTGATTTAGCAGTGTTTAAAGCAGTTTGGTTGGGTGAGCAAACACATGAATATGGTGAAATGGCTGTGATTGAAACAATGGGAATTGCTTTATATACGATGGATGCTGTAAATAGTTATGGTGAAGCGATGACTAAAGCGAAAGAACTTTGGGAAACACGAGTGCACTAGGTATAAAATAAAAAGCTCAGTTAATACTGAGCTTTTTATAATTAAACAAAACGAATCGGTTTAAATTCAGGTTCATTCTTGTGATGATCGTCATCACATTCCTCACCTTCTTCTTTTGTACCACGATCGATATAACCGCTACGCTGTTCTTCAGGTAAATTTTCCATTTCCCAAGCGTATACAGCTTGCATACAAATCTCGCGCTGCTCTTTAGTCAATGCAATACCATTTGGCCATTTACCAATTTCAACAGCAGTTTTAAGACGCTCAACAATTTCAGGATTTAAAATAGCGAGCATTTGTTCAATATTCATGATTCATCCTGTTGAAAAGATTCAAAATCTTGATTCCAACCCAGTTTAGTACGGCAAGCCATATAAAAATCATAACCAGGTGGATGTAATAAGCTTAGTTTAAACGGATGTTTACGAATATGCACTGTGTCGCCAACATTTAATGCCACACTGTGTTGTCCATCTGCGCTCACCATCGGTAATACGCGATTTTCTCGTATCGTAATTTTAACTTCACTGTGCCCACCAACGACGATTGGTCTTGATGAAAGCGTATGTGGGTGCATCGGAACTAAAGCGATCGCATCCATGCTCGGATGTAAAATAGGTCCACCACCAGATAAAGCATATGCTGTTGAACCTGTTGGCGTTGAAACAATTAAACCATCACTATGCTGACGATAAACATACTGACCATCGATGCTCAGCTCAAAATCAATCATATGAACTGATTTTCCTGAGTGCAAAACTACATCATTTAATGCAATTGCATCATAAATCGTTTCATTGTTAGTTCTTACTTCCATTTCTAATAAGAAACGGCGATCTAACTGAAAATGTCCTTGCAAAACTTGATCAAGTTTAAAAATTGCTTCAGCAGGTTTGATGTCAGTTAAAAATCCTAATCGACCTCGGTTAATCCCAATCACTGGTGTGTTGTAACGAACTAAAGCACGTGCTGCATGGAGTAAAGAACCATCCCCTCCTACAACAATCACAAGATCTACAACTTCACCAAGTAAATTTCGGCTAACCGTTTGTCCATGACTATACGGAACTAGTTGTGCAGTTTCTTGGTCGAATACAGGGTTTAAACCTAAAGTGATCAAATGATCATGGATTAAACATAACGTTTCTACAACAGAATACTTGTCTGGTCGCCCAATTAGACCAATATTTCGAAAGGATTTATGTGAAATTTGCACGAATAATTCAGCTCCGTCGCGATTCCTGCCTATCATATCATTAACAGTGCAAATTTCGTTGATGATTGATTAAAAAGTATAAAAATGTATATCCGTTGTTTTTTTATACGAATAATGTCAACACTTTCTTAAAGTTTTTATTTCATGTTGCTATTTATTGACAGTTTTATGATTGCAAATTGCTTATAAGCTATCGCATCATTACCCTCATTGTTTTGGTTTTATAGCAAATCTATGAAGTGTGAACGTGGTATCGGTTTTCTAGCACTAATTTTTTCAATTTTAGTGATCGGTGTATTTATTGCTTTTAGTATCTATTTGATCCGTTTAGATAATATTATCCGCAATAAGTTTGAGGGGCAGCGTTGGGATATTCCTGCCAAAGTATTTGCTCGTCCTTTAGAAATCTATGCGAACGCGCCGATTACTCAAGAGAATTTTACTCAAGAGTTAAAACTCTTGGGCTATAAAAACACTTCTAATTACGATAAATCTGGAAGCTATGTTATTCAAGGTAATCAAATGTATGTCCACACTCGTGGTTTTGATTACGGTGATACAACTGAACCAGAGCAAGTGCTTGAAGTTGCATTTATCGACGGTCAAGTGAGTGAAATTAGATCAACAAAACCATCAAATACGGGTGTTGCTCGTTTAGAGCCTTTATTGATTGGTGGTATTTACCCTCAACATAATGAAGATCGCGTACTCATAAAATTAAATAAAGTACCTAAACCGTTGATCGAAGCACTCATTTCAACAGAGGATCGAAATTTTTATCAACATCATGGTGTCTCGATTCGTGGTACAGCTCGTGCATTAGTGAGTAATGCAACAGGCGGAAAACGACAAGGTGGTTCAACGCTAACACAACAATTGGTCAAGAACTTCTACCTTTCTCCTGAAAAAACGCTCAAAAGAAAAGTAAATGAAGCGTTAATGGCTTTATTGATTGAACTTCATTACAGCAAAGATGAAATTCTTGAAGCGTATCTAAATGAAGTTAATCTTGGACAAAATGGCAACTACTCAATTAATGGTTACGGTTTAGCTTCACAATTTTATTTTGGTTTACCATTACGTGAACTTAATATTTCTCAGCAAGCATTCCTAGTAGGCTTGGTTCAAGGTCCATCATTATACAATCCTTGGCGCAATCCAGAATCAGCTAAAAAACGTCGTGACATTGTATTAAATAACATGTTGGTCATGGGCTATTTAACAGAAGCTGAATATCAAGATGAAATTGCACGTCCTTTAAATGTTGTCAGTAAACCAACTTTAGGCCCTGCTAAATTCCCAGATTTTCTTGATATTGTTCGTCGCCAACTACGCACAGAATATCAAGAAAGTGATATTACCAATCAAGGCTTAAAAATCTTTACGACACTTGATCCAATAGCTCAAACTCAAGTTCAAAGTGCTTTTAAAAGCTCTGTAGAACGCTTAGCAGGTAGCAACCCTTCTCGTTTAAAGAACCTTCAAGGTGCTGTTCTTGTTGCCCATCCTGAAAATGGTGAGTTAATCGCAGCTGTTGGTTCTACTCAAGATTTTACTGGATTTAACCGCGCACTTGATGCTAAACGTCAGGTTGGTTCATTACTCAAACCAATTATCTATTTGAATGCAATAGAATCTGGTCGCTACACATGGGCTACCCCTATTGAAGATACTGCTGTCAATATCCCTATTGATGGAGATAAAAGTTGGACGCCTAAAAACTATAGTGGTGGCGAACATGGCGTAGTACCAATGCAACAGGCATTAGCAAATTCATACAACTTATCTACAGTACGTCTTGCCAATGAGTTTGGCTTATCAACCTTTAGTAATAAATTAAAGCAATTTGGAGTAACTTCAGACATTCCAGCTTATCCTTCAATCTATCTAGGTGCAGTCAATATGTCACCGATGGAGGTATTAAGTATTTATGGAAATTTCGCTACTGGTGGTTTCAAATATCCACCTCGCACAATACGCACTGTTGTTGATGCTAAAGGTCGTTTATTAGAACGATATGGTCTAAACGTACAACAAACGATTGACCCTGCTGCGGCATATATTTTGAATTATGGTTTACAACAAGTAATGCGTTCAGGTACAGGTCGTTCAGCATATAGCAGTTTACCTGAGTCTCTAAATTTAGCTGGTAAGTCAGGCACAACAAATGATACGCGTGACTCTTGGTTCGCAGGATATTCTGGTAATCATGTTGCGGTAGTTTGGTTGGGTTTAGACGACAATAAAATAACAGGTTTAACAGGTTCATCAGGCGCTTTACCTGTTTGGACGAATGTCATGAAGCAACTTCGCCAAGAACCCGTGAATTTACGTCAAACAGATAATGTTCAATGGCAATGGATTGATAGTGCTAGCGGTGATTTATCTGCTCAAGGTTGTGATGGTGCAATGTATATTCCTTTGCTTCGCCAAACAGTTCCCCGTCGAGCTACTACTTGTGGTTTATCGCACTATGAAGTTGAACCGACTTACAACCCATCGACTGAAGACAATCAAGGCAATGAAAGCGATGGTATTAGTAACTACATTCGAGAAAGTGAAACAGAAATGGACAATGATTTATCAAATCACTCCTCTACAAGAATTATTTCTAGCGGTAGCTACAACGGCGAGAATTAAACTCAAAGGAATGATTTGAAATGATGAAAAAAGTAACAGTACTTACTGCTATGTTAGTTATGGGTGGCTGTACCCTAACACCTGAAAAGAGCACTTCAAAACCGACGAATCAGTCACCAACCACCACAACTCAAAAGAAGAAGGTTACACCACCTTCTTCGGGTGTAAAAATTACACCTTATGAGCAAAAAGAAATAAAACGTAAAAATGTGGAGGTTGTTGTACCACAACAAAAAGTACAGCAGAAATTTAACGACGGGAGTCAGTTACCTGCATTTAGAACATTAATGCAGAAGACTCAAGCGGCATATAAACAGAAGCAACTCGCTGAAGCTGAACGATATGCTTTGCAGGCTCAGCGTATTGCACCTCAAGCGTCTGAAACTTACCTTTATCTAGCCTTAATTGCAGATCAACGCAAACAGTATGCAAATGCTGAAGCTTTAGCACGTCGTGGGTTAAGTTATGCACAAAGCAACTCAATGAAAAAACAACTCTGGATGATCGTACTTAAAGCCAGCGAAGCACGAAATCATCCTGTCAAAGCTCAAGAAGCACGTCGAGCAATTCAAGCTCTTTAATTGGTTAAATTGAACTGAATTGTCGTATTCCAGCAAGCCCATAAGCATTGTGTTTTTGGGCTTGTTCTAAATCTGCTGGCGCAACGCCTCCTAGAGCAAAAACTGGAATATCACTATTTTGAGCTAATGCTGCAAATCCGTCCCAACCAAGTACTTTGCTATTTGGATGAGTTGCTGTCGGATTTACAGGGCTTAAAAAAATCGCATCACACCCAATCTGATGCGCATGTTGTACTGAAACAGCATCATGGCAAGCAGCGATATAACGTTTAGCTACAACCAAATCACCCTTTTTCAGTTGCATTAACTGAGATTGTTTAAGGTGGACTGTTTTAATTTTTTCTTGCAACACTGTATTTAATTGTTGCCAAACATCCACATTAACAATCAGCTTCAATAATTGCTGTTCAGACAATTTAATTAATTGCTGTTGAAGTTTTTCAATGTCTTTACTTTCTATACGTAAATACATTTGTGAATTAGTTTTCGGTAATTCATCAACTTGATCACTAATTTTGATCAAGTGAGACCAGATCAATCGCTCTATAATCGTTGAATTTGCTTTTGGAAAGTTTAAGTCCGCGAGTTGATCTCTACTAAACCAAGACCATGGTTGATGGATTAAATTTAAAAGCTCATCAGGAACATACGCATGGAATAGATGTAAAGTAACAATAATATCTTCATATTCATGTCGAATAACATCGAACTGATGCCACTCCTTTAGTCCGATTCCTACCTCCTCATAGACCTCTCTGCGGCAAGCTTGCTCAGGTATTTCACCTTCCTCAATTTTCCCGCCAGGAAATTCATGCTTATTACCTTGATGTTGGTTAGCTTGTCGCCATCCAACTAGCACTTTAGATTTATGTAAGAGAATTGCGATTGCAACATCAACAGTAGCTTTTGCCATAACCATCTAAAATCCTTGATATTTTAAAATTCATTCTAATGAGTTTGTAACCCAATTCACATGTCAAAGAATAAATAATTTGATCATTTTGTAAAATAATGAAATTTGCATTGACAGGTCTATTCGATAATGATTATCATTTAAATCATTAAAAAACACACCACGGAGCATAACAAATGAACGCACCCTTTAATCTTTTTACTCGCAGTACAGATTCAGCACAATCGTTGCCAATGTTACATTCAAACAACTTGTTTGCCTTAGGACGTGAAATCCGTATCATGCATGCAGGTGAAGAATATCGCCTACGCCTTACTCGTAACAATCGATTAATTTTAACGAAATAAGATTAATAGAAGAATAAACGTATAAGAACAATAAACGTGGGAATAGCAGTATGTCAGCGCGTACTGCTCTTTTTGTTCGTTAAATAGTTTTAGGCAATTGTATTTGTACCTTTAATCCACCAATTGATGATTGTGCAAAAGTGATCCTACCACGATGAAGTTCTATTATTTTTTTACAAATTGATAACCCTAAACCTGAACCTTGTGTTTTGGTTCCCAACACCCTAAAGAATCGCTCACCTAAACGTTCTAACACTTCTGTATCGAGTCCAGCACCTTGATTTTCGATTGTTAAATTAATGTAATCTGAATCATCATCGAGTTTTATATGAATTAGATGATTCACTTCTGAATATCGAATTGCATTATCTAAAATATTTCGCAGGCAGGTATAAATTAATTGTTCATTAGCAAAAATATCTAACTTCTTATCAATTAAGATATTTTTATAAACAATTTCCAAATTTTTTGTTTCGATCACAGTTGAAAAGTCAGATAAAAGAAGTTTAACCATTTCATTTAAATCAAAATATGTCTTTGGCAAATGTTCTGGATGTTCAGGATCTAAACGCGCGAGTAAAAGTAAATTTTCCAGTGTTTGAATTCCACGAGAGACATCTAATTGTATGCTATCTAGCTCTTTTGCACGTTCTGGATATTTTCGTTGTAATAATTGTAGGCGCAACTGAATCGCAGAGAGCGGTGATCTTAGCTCATGGGAAGCATCAGCAGTAAAGCGTTGTTCTGCTTTTAATGAATTATCTAAACGTTTAAGCAAATAATTCAATTGAGCTAGGATTGGTTGTAATTCCGTCACCTCAAATTCAGTAAACTTAATGGGACTTAAGTCTTCTGCATTTTTTGCTGAAATTTGCTTAGAAAGTTGATGTACTACTTTAAACTGTCGCTTAATTAAAAAATATAAGATCATCCATTGTAATGACCACACCATAAGCAGAATCAAAAAGTAAGCTGCAAAACTATGCAATAACTCCTCGAATCTTTCCTCTAACGGTTGTATCACCAATACATTCATATTTGCTTGATGATCTTTCGCAACATAACTCCGCCACAATTGATGATTCTGCCAAAAGAATCCGTACTGATGATGATCATTAGGAAAAATGCGAGGTTCTTGATCTAATAAAAAACCTTCTGATTGTGTTAAAACAAGTTGTGAATTTTTCAATCTGTATTGAATATCAAATTGTTCACTTAACTCATCAATTTGCTTCCCTGAGCTGGTGGTTAGGTCAGAAAGAAGCAGCATATCTGATATCTCATCCATGATTTCATCTTGCACATGCATGGTTTGGTAAACAGAGACAATTACAAATATGAGTAGCGCTAAGCTGCCTACCATGACTGAGCTGATTAAAGAGGTCTTAATTAATTGATTTTGCAATGAGACGGTTTTCATTGGTTCAACCCAAGTTCATTCTGTAACCTAAACCACGAATAGTTTTGATTAGTTGGCTACCAATTTTTTTTCGAATTTGATATATGAAGACCTCTATCGCATTACTCTCAATCTCCTCTCCCCAAGCATATAATGATTCTTCGAGTTGCTCACGGGTGACAATATGATTTGGATTTTGCATTAACTTATATAAAATTTGAAACTCTTTAGCAGTTAAATTTACCGTTTCACCTGCTTTCAAAACGGTCTTCGCATTAGGATCGAGTTTTAAATCAGCAAAACAAAGATATGCTCCTTTCTGCTTCTGAGATTGTCTTAGTTGTGCGCGGATTCTTGCAGAAAGTTCCTCTAAGTTAAAAGGCTTAACTAAATAGTCGTTTGCTCCTAAATCTAATCCCTCCACACGATCATGAATATGGTCCTTTGCAGTGATAAAAATCACTGGAATCAACAAATGTTGTTCACGAATACGCTTCAGAATGTCATCACCAGATGCATTAGGTAAACCTCTGTCCAGCAAAATACAATCATAGTGATGCTGTTTTACTGCCAAGATAGCGTGGTCGCCTCGTTCAACCCAATCAACACTATAACCATCCATTTCCAGCCAGTCTTTAATACTTTCAGCCTGAGAAGCATCATCTTCTGCTAATAAAATTCGCATAATAAGGTTCTCATAATGAATGACTACAATCTATGATGCCTTGAAAAGATCAAACTAGCAAAAAGCCACATGATTTCTCATATGGCTTGTTTAATTTAATCAGTTAAAACTGCACTTGATCGACATCAACTTCAACACGCTTCATAGGCTTATAATCGATATCAATCTCACCGATCAAAGTCACAGGAGTTTTAGCAGATACTGGTTTACCTTTCCATAAATCATCATCAATATCGACAGTCATAGAACCTGTTTGGTCACTAAACTGGTATTTTTCATCACCGGTTGCCTTCACAATATAACCTTTAAGCATAACAAGTGAATCATCTTTAAGTGTCAAAGCTTGTTTAACTGATGTCGTTTGTGTTGGTGCTAAAGCCTGTTGATTAACTGCGCCCGTGTCCGCTAAAGCAAATGTTGTTGTAGCAACTAAGCCTGAAATTACAGCAATTTTAGAGAACATATTCATCTATTTACCCTTGTTTATGTATTCACTTTTGATAAAGCTATTTAAACAAAGCTAGATGAGGTGAATCTTAAGATTTCTATTTTGCTTAACTCAATGGTACGACACGGAGAACTTCTTCCAAAGTTGTTACGCCTTCAATCACTTTACGTGCACCTGCAATTCTCAAAGGTTCAACACCCTCTTTTTTTGCCTGTACTTTTAAATCATTCAAAGTTCCATGTGCACTAATCAAAGATTTGAGTTCGAGACTCACTGGCATAAACTCATAAATTCCTACACGACCTTTGTAACCTGTATGACGACAGGTTTCACATCCAACCGCCTTATACATCGTTTCAGGCATTTCCATAATGTAATCAAAAGTCAGGTGTTCCCACTCTTGTTCATTCATTGAGGTTTCTTGTTTACATTGCGGACATAAACGACGGACCAAGCGTTGCGCCAACACACCAAGAATGGTTGCAGCTGTTAAAAATGGTTGAACACCCAAATCATGCAGACGAGTTAAACTTGAAGGTGCATCATTGGTATGTAAAGTTGATAATACCAAATGTCCTGTGAGTGCGGCTTGAATTGCCATATTTGCAGTATCGTGATCACGAATCTCACCCACCATGATGATATCGGGGTCTTGACGCATCAAAGCTCGTACACCATCTGCAAATCCCAATTCAATCGTTGGATTAACCTGCATTTGGTTAAAACTTGGCTCCAACATTTCGATTGGATCTTCAATCGTACATACATTCACTTGTTCAGTAGCTAACTGCTTCAATGAGGAATATAGAGTTGTGGTTTTACCAGAGCCTGTTGGACCTGTTACTAAAATAATCCCATGACTATGTTGCGTTAATTGCTGCCAACTATGTAATAAATGTCCTTCGAATCCCAGTTGTTGAAAACTTCTAACCAACACTTCCGGATCAAAAATACGCATTACCAACTTTTCACCAAATGCTGTAGGCAAAGTTGATAAACGTAACTCTGTTTCTTGTCCTTTAGGTGTTCGTGTTTTCAAACGACCATCTTGTGGTTTACGTTTTTCAGCGACATTCATTCGACCAAGAATTTTAATCCGTGAAATCACTGCTGTGAGAGTATTTGCAGGCATATTATAAATTGTATGTAATACACCATCGATACGAAAACGTACCTTTCCCTTTTCCTTGCGAGGTTCTAGATGGATATCGCTAGCACCTTGCTCGAAAGCAAATTGCAACACCCAATCCACCAATTTAACAATGTGCTGATCATTAGCATCAGGATTTTGGGTATCACCAAGCTGTAATAGAGCTTCAACACCCTTATTATCTCGATCGAAAGGACTAGAGTTTTGAGAGGAATTTACAGCTCGACTGACTTGATAATACTCAACCAAATAGCGACGAAGCTGTTCAGGATTGAGGAGAACGGGTTCAACTTTTTTAGGACTGAGGCTCCTCTCTAAATTATTTTTCCACTCCAAAGAAAATGGTTGATCCGTACCAATCAGAATACGATCTGCGTGTACTTCAACGGCAAGAATATGGTTCCGTACAGCAAACTCCTGCGACATAACCCCAGTTAAAACTGCTACATCAGCTTTTAATGGATCAATAACAAACAAAGGAACTTGAGACTTTTCAGCCAACCATAGACATAAGCGATTCAGTGTTAAGGTTTGCCCAGCATTTAGCTGGTCTTTTAAATTAAAGTTTGCTATCCATTGAAGAGGATGCCATTTCAATTGTTCTTTTTGGCGATGTGTAGTTTGTACCAATAATTTATCACGCTCATTAATTCTTCCGTCTTTTTGTAATTGTTCTAAACACCAAAAAATATCGATTTCAAAGTTAAACGTCATTGTTATACCCCAACTAATTTCTATAATATAACAGAGAACCAGCAGAATCTGTCAGATCATTTTGTAGATTCCAACTCAGTAAATACGCCTTGAAAACATAGACATAAGTTCAATAATTTGACTATAAACTTTGTAAAATTGTGATATAAGTTTTAGAAACTATTAAATATTTGAAATGTTTCATCCTTCCATATCAATGCTGCATGATGAACATATAACAACAGAGATAAACTATGGCTGAACTCATGAATTATTCGATACAAAATACATCATTCAGCCAACTTATGATGATTTTTGCAGTGTCTTTGGGCTGTGGATTATTGATTGGTTTAGAACGTGAACGCAGTAAAAGTAGACATAAAACTAAAACATTTGCAGGTTTTCGAACTTTTGCAATCACCTCACTTTTAGGTACGTTGTGTTTTTTATTTAACTTAGAAATTGGAATCACGGGGGCAATTCTAGTCGGTGCCATTAGTATCGCATCGCTACGTAATCAACAAGATGATCCAGGGGTTACAACAGAACTTGCCTTTATCATGACTTATTTTATAGGTGCAGTATGTATTTGGAATATCAATTTAGCGGCAGGCCTTGCTGTCACTTTGACCATACTGCTCTTTGCCAAAGAAACATTACATGGATTGGCTAATCAATAGATTAGCGAGACAGAATTAAGGGATGGTGTTTTATTATTGGCACTTATTCTTATTGGATTACCTTTAGCACCTGATAAAGCGTATTGGGGACCCGTTTTAAATCCTTATACGATTCTCAAGTTACTCAGCTTGATTTTATTGGTTCAAGCGTTAGCTCATTTTGCTAAACGCTTGTTATCTTCTAGAAATGCGATCGTTTTTTCATCCTTAGCTTCAGGCTTTGTATCAAGTACTGCAACTGTCGCAAACTTAGGTATGGAAGTTCGTAATAATCATGCCGACCCTAAAATCAATGCAGGTGCTGCGCTGATGTCTTGCGTTGCAACTTTAGTTCAAATGCTGATTATCGTCGCTAGTATCAGCATGGCATGGTTAGAGCTGCTTTTAATACCCAGTTTAATTTCAACCTTATTACTATTTGCATGGTCTATTTATCTGTTGCGTAAATCTACTAAAAATGAGCTAAATCAAAAAACTGATGAAAGTCGTATGTTTAGTTTTAAAAATGCGATTGTCATTACAGTAGCATTATCCACAATACAAGCAGCCGTTTATGGTTTAAATTTATGGTTAGGTAATAGCGGACTTATTATTGGAACATTCATCGCCTCTTTATTTGAAATTCATGCAGCAATTGCCGCAATAGTCGTCCAAGGCGATCCAAATACGGCTCAGGCAACACCATTGCTAATTGCTTTGATGGTTGGTCTATGTGCCCACGCGATGTCAAAAAGTATTAATGCTGGGCTTACAGGCGGTTATAAATACGCACTTGCATTCGTTCCAGCACAGATTCTTCATATGGCTATTTTAGTTATTTTAGTTTGGGTATCCCGCTGATAAATATAATAGTAAAAGCTGACATTAAAGTTTCACAATTTCGATGGTATTCGCTATAACTTTGAAATTTACATCGAATTGGGAAAACTTCATTTTATAAATCCGTTCAGCATCCTCATGATATGCAGGTCTTGGGTCTAAAGCCAATACTTGCTCCATTTCATTAAATATGCGAATAGGTATTTGGTCTTTTTGGATAAATTGTTGTCGTTGATGCAATGCCATCTCACTCCAAATAACTTGCTTACGCTGAGGCTCTTCTTGAGCATATCCACTTAATGCATTTGCAATAGAATCCGAATATTGAATATAAGGTTTAATGTCTACAATCGGCGTACCATCTAGCAAATCAGCACCTGTAACATAAATTCGAACACGATCTGATAACTTTTCAATACGCAAGAATTGCACTACAGATAGTCCAATCGGAGATGGTCTGTACATACTTCTTGTGGCAAAAACACCAATTTTTTGATTACCACCTAATCTAGGTGGTCGAACTTGTGCTCGAAATTTATGTCCAGCATCAGTGTTGTTTGCTTGATGCTTATTGTCATGGAACTGCCAAAGTAGCCATAAATGACTAAATTCATCTATCCCTTCAAAAGCCAATATATCGTTATAAGGCTCGATCATTTCGATATATGACTCCACCTGAACCAAATTTGGTTGTCGTGGAATGCCAAATTTTTCACAATAAGGTGAATGCATATAACCAATGATCGGAATTGTAACAACGGGATTCATCACTTTTTCTTATAAAGACAATTAAATATATTCAGTTTATAGAGAATGATTTTAGATTAGAATAGCAATCTGTTTCTTTTAACTGTGATCGAGACCTTTAATGGCTGCTTTTAACGTTGAACGCATTACTCATGTTCACCACTGGAATGACACGCTTTTCAGTTTTAAAACTACACGCGACACAAGCTTACGTTTTAAAAATGGTCAGTTTGTAATGATCGGACTTGAAGTGAATGGTAAGCCTTTAATGCGTGCTTATTCGATTGCGAGTGCGAATTATGAAGAAGAATTAGAATTCTTCTCGATTAAAGTACCTGATGGTCCTTTAACTTCTATTTTACAAAAAGTTCAGGTTGGTGACGAAATCCTTATTTCAAAAAAACCAACAGGTACTTTAGTACATGATGATCTATTGCCTGGTAAAAATTTATACCTTTTATCTTCTGGTACTGGTTTAGCGCCTTTCCTTTCACTTATTCGTGATCCTGAAACTTATGAAAAGTTTGAAAAAGTGATCGTTGTACACGGTACACGTTATATTTCTGAACTTGCATATCAAGATTTGATTCTTAATGAGCTTCCAAATCATGAATTTTTCGAAGAGCTAGGAATCAAAGATAAACTCGTATATTACCCTACAGTTACACGTGAACCATTCCATACACAAGGTCGTGTGACTACTGCTATTGAAACAGGTCAATTATTTGAAAAAATTGGTTTGCCACGTTTCAATCGTGAAACTGACCGTGCAATGTTATGTGGTAGCCCTGCTTTCTTGAAAGATGTAGCTGCACTTTTAGATGAACATGGTCTCGTTGAATCACCACGTATGGGTGTAATGGGTGATTATGTAATCGAACGTGCTTTCGTAGAAAAATAATACCTATGCATTAATAAAAAAGCCGAGGAAGATATCCCCGGCTTTTTTATTATTAAATCTTATTAATAGCTTATTTAGTGATCTTTAATAATATTATTTAGAGCAATAAAACTATTTATTAAGCAGCTTCTAAAGAAATTAATCGCTCAATATAATACCAACACTCTTCAATTTGAACATGATCTTGATTTACCTTTGCAAGTGTCGTCATCCCATCAAGAATATTGATATACATCGTAGTTAACACATGAGGTTGAAATACTTTTGCCTTTTCAAATAGATCTTCAACTAAACTCATTAACCAATTTCTATAGTCGACAATTGGACCAATAATAGATGGGTATTGTTGTAAAATTTCCAATGAAGCCTTTTGAAACATACAACCATGGAAATCATCCGAGTTAAACCATGACACATGCCAAAAATATACTGCTTTAATTTTTCCTAAATAATCACCCTCATCAATCTGATTTAATTGTTGCTCAATCGCTTGCTGAATGCTTTTATTTCTTCTAGATAAACACTCTTCGATTAGACTCTCTTTAGATGGGAAATACTTGTAGAAAGTCATCTTAGCGACGCCTGACTCACTGATAATTCGATCAATTCCTATAGAACTATAGTTATGACGGTTAAATAAATTCAGTGCCGTTGTAATAATATCTTCTTTTTTTGACATTTTATTATCCTTTAGAATTTTATCAAAAAACTTAATGTATTATTTAGACATAATAAATGCTGGATAATTCTGGCTACTATGCTTATTCATATTATTTTAAGAGCAGTATCGAAAATATGGAAACTTTTCTTAAACAACTCATGATTAAGTTAAGCAAAAAAGTAGGAATACACAAGATAATTTGTAAAAAAATTTTTCTTATAAATAAAACAGTCATTATTGTGTGCATTAAATCACTTTTTTACAATAATAAATTAGCTATTTAAGTACATCTCTTAATTTTCAAAAACGAGAATCAATTGCTTTCAAAAAAAAATCGTCTTATATTTTATTAATCCAATAAAAAGATTTTTGGTTGAACTAAAAGATATATTTATAAGCGACCAAAAGAAATCGGCAATATATAATTGGAAAAAGCAATAATATTAATTCATTGAGTAGAAGACTATGCCAAAAAAATTTGAAGATTTTGATAACCCAAGACAGAAAGCTATAGACGGAATGAAAAATAGTATTTCTGAGGATTTATGGAGTAAAAACGTACAGTTTCTCAAAACTTTGCGCGAAGAGATTTCACAACATCCTGTGTCTAAACACCCTGCAATTCAGCTATTAAATGATGGCTCAATTGATAAAGAAACCTTAAAGCATATTCATCTAGAATACCGACATGCCATAGTGCAAGTATTTACAGATGCTTTATTGATGGCTCAATTCCAAACCAAACAACTCGAACCTCGCCTGAAATCAGGTTCAAAGATGTATGCCCGCTTCTTACTCAACCTCAATGTCTTAGATGAGTATGGCTATCGTCCGGCCTTAGATATCAATGGATACTATGCTGGTAATCCTGATTATGCACATTATCCTTTATTTGAAGATGTACTCGATGATTTCGAATTAACACAAGCAGAGCGCAACAATTATCAGCCCTCGATTATTGCTCAACAAGTGAAGAACTATCTTGAATATGCTTTCGATCGTTATGAAGCCGTAACAGCGTTATTGGCTGTTGCAGAAGAAGAAGTTATTCTTTTTAGTCCTGCCTTGCGTCAAGCAACTAAAGCTGTAGGCTTTAATGTAGATAGTGGTTACTACTATGTACATGGTGTTTCACAAGATGAAACTGCTGAAGCTGCTGACGATGACCATGAAGATGATCTCTGGTTTGTTCTAGCTCAAGCCTGTGTAGAATCTGACTATCCTTATATCCGACAAATTTGTTTAGAATATTGTGATTTATGGCAACAATTCTGGGATGAACAAATTGCAACTTATCAATTTGAATCGTTTAGAAAACTTGCATAATTTTCTTCTTAATAATAAGGTCATCTCCAAATCAAGGATTAAGATGACCTTAAAATTTTCGTTCGATTAATCAATACTGATGTAAATAAGATCAACTGCTAAAAACTTTCGCCAATCATAGTGAGCTTGAAGCGAATCTTTTTAGTGTTTCTGAATGATTCTGCCTTTTAACAGCGAAGTTTACATAAGCTGTCAAACTTGTAGCCAATTGCGTTACAATTCAAGTTTTATTACCTTTCAATCCAATGTTTGCACACTTCGATTTCAATCTTCTAGTTTTGCTGATCTTATTAGGATTTGGTGTTTTCAGTCAAAATACGGCTGTTATGATTGCAACAGCTGTACTAATCATAGTGAAAATCACTCCGCTCAATCAGCTTTTTCCTTACATTCAGCAACATGGTTTAAACATCGGAATTATCGTATTAACCATTGGTGTTCTTTCCCCAATCGCAAGTGGAAAACTCAGTGGTGAAAGTATTTTAAAATCATTCCTAAGTTACAAATCTCTTTTGGCTATTGCTGTTGGCATATTCGTGGCGTGGTTAGGTGGGCGAGGTGTGAAATTGATGAGTCACCAACCAGACGTTGTAGCAGGATTATTGATTGGAACAGTCGCGGGTGTTGCATTATTACGTGGAGTACCTGTTGGTCCCCTAATTGCAGCAGGCATATTATCGATATTGATTGGTAAGAGCTAATATCTCAAACCAATCAGATAACCTGCCGTTATAAATGTACCAAATCTATAACACAGACTTTAAAACGATCAAATTAACGTTCGTAATACATCACACGCTTTTGTGAGAATTTTTCTAATTGCTTTAAAAAGCCTTCAAAATAGCTTTTCTCTTTTTCGTCAGTACGATAACCCGCATAGAGCGTTCTTCTCAAACCTTTTGGTGAAACACAATCTAAGCGACGACTCACCACCCATCCTTTTTGCTCATATTCATTCACAACCCAATCAGGCAAAGCTGCAATACCGCGCCCACTCGCTACCAGTTGAATTAACATCTGAGTCAAATCAGTAGTCCGAATGTGTTTTGGCAAAATATTCGCGGGTAAAAACAGATGAGCCATAATATCCAAACGATGCTTATCGACTGGATAGGTAATCAAAGTCTCTTCTGCCAGATCTTGAACGGTAATATGTTCTGCTCTCACCAAATGATGTGTATTTGATAAAACTAGACGTGATTCATACTCAAAGATTGGAAAGTATTCTATACCCTTTAGCGCAATTGGATCTGCCGTGATCAGTAAGTCAAATTCAGCGTTTTGAAGAAGTTCATGCGGGTTTGACTCAAAACCTGCAGCAAAGTCTAAATCTACGTCAGGATATTGTTGACGATATTGATTTAATAAAGGCATGAGCCAATCGAAACAGCTATGACATTCAGAAGAAAAAATTATGCGACCTGTTTGCCCATGTACGATTCGAGTGATATCCGTCTGTGCAATTTGAACTTGTGGTAACACATCATCAGCCAATTTGAGGAGACGCTCACCCACATTAGAAAAACTCACAGGACGGCTACGTCGATTGACAACTTCTACACCATACCAATGGTCTAATTCTTTTAACTGATGAGAAATAGCAGATGGAGTGAGACATAAATCTGCCGCTGCGGCAACTAAAGAGCCATGCTCTCTTAAAGCGAGTAGTGTTTTTAAATGTCTAAGCTCTAACACAGCACCAACCATTATTGAATTTATTTCATCTTAGCACAAAATTAATGAGTTAACCTCACTATATATTTCTGCTATTCCAAATGTCTAAAAAACGACTTACATCATATACATCATGTGTCAAATTCATGTGAACACACGACACTATTTCTTTGAATCAACAAATGCCTTGAGTTCATTTACGTTCCTTTTCACATTTTTGCAACTATCTTGAATATAATAGTAGCGTCACTTTTTCCTTAACATGTTATGTTATCTCCCTCAGAATTGAATCAAACAAAACAATATTCCTTATTTCTTGTAATTTTCTCCTTGGCTATTGGTAGTTTCTGTATTGGTACTACTGAATTTGTCGCAATGGGTCTTATTCAAGAAATTGCAACTGATCTTCATGTCAGTGTCCCACATGCAGGTTATTTCATCAGTGCTTATGCATTAGGTGTTATGGTTGGTGCTCCTATCATTGCGATCTTAGGTGCTAAAGTGCCTAGAAAAACTTTATTATTATCACTAATGCTGTTTTATGGTCTCGCAAATGCTGCCACTGCATTTGCCACGTCTTCAGATGCAATGCTTATTTCTCGATTTATTGCAGGATTTCCTCACGGCGCATACTTTGGTGTAGCAGCATTAGTCGCGGCTGAGTTAGCAGGTAAACATCGTCGTGCAACAGCGATTGCACAAGTTATGATGGGCTTAACCATTGCGAATGTGATCGGTGTTCCTAGCGCCACTTGGTTAGGACAACAGTTTGGTTGGAAGGCAGGATTTGAATTTTCTGCGACAATCGCTTTCATTACACTGATAGGCGTAAGTTTATTTGTACCCAATATTCCTTTGCAAAAAACAGCTAGCATTAAAGCTGAATTAGCTGGGCTAAAAAATATTAATATGTGGCTGACTTTGGCAGTTGGAGCAATTGGTTTTGGTGGCATGTTCTCTGTATATAGCTATGTGTCTCCTATACTGACTGAATATACACATGCAGATATCAGCATTGTGCCAATCGCTTTAGCAATATGGTGAACAGGCATGGTCATCGGAGGCTTAGTAGCTGGTTGGTTGGCTGACAAAAGCCTATTCAAAACCATGATTGGTATTCTTATAAGTTCAGCATTGGCCTTTGTATTTGCAAGCTTTATGATGACAAATCTTTATACTGCCATCCTTGCTTTATTTTTAATTGGATTCACCGTAATTGGTTTAGGCGGTGCCTTACAAACACATTTGATGGATATTGCGGGTGATGCACAAACTTTAGCAGCATCTTTGAATCATTCAGCATTCAATTTGGCAAATGCCTTAGGTGCATTTCTAGGTGGATGGGTATTGAGTCACAATATGGGCTGGCTAGCACCAATATGGGTTGGCTTTGTTCTGAGTTTAGGCGGTTTGATTATTTTATTAATTGCCCTTGCCTACGCTAAATATTCAGCAAATAAACAGTCTGTTATTCTTCAATGACAGACTGACGAATTTTTTCGTTAGTGTACTAACTTATAAAACTGTCGGTCATGCCATTTAGACAATAAGAACAAAGCACTGACCGATCCTATCAAGGCGAAAAACATATCTGACTGGGTATCCCACTCATAACCTTGTGTTCCTAAAAACTCTTCTGCACCTTCACCAAGCGCAAGTGCTGCAGCCCATTCTATTAACTCATAACTAGCACTTATCGCAAGCACAATAGAAATGACAATAAAAATCAGCATTTTTCCATGCTTTAAGATGTCATTTCTCAGCAAAATTTCACGTGCTGCAATTGCTGGAACAAAACCTTGCATAAAATGCCCAATTTTATCGTAAGGATTTCGACCTAAACCAAACCATTCTGCCATTTCAAATCCCAATGGCACACGTGCATAGGTATACGTTCCACCAACAATCAATACCATGCAATGAATAAAAATTAATACATAGAGAAGATTAGTCAGAGGAAATCTTTTATAAGTGTGAATCAATAGTGGAACGACAATTAATACAGGTAATACTTCCATGAACCATGTACCACGGTCAAAAGGATCAATTCCCGAAATAATTAAACTCAAAACTAAAAAGAGCATCGCAAACAACAACACTAATTTTTGATTCATCGTCGCCTCTCAATTCTTTAATTTTTATAAGGACATTCTTCATGTCCATATTAACCTGTATTTAGATCGAAAAGAAAAATTTAAATGATTCAACAATCGGCGATACCACAGAGATAACCAATAATAATGCCATAGCTGTATTAAAATACTGAACCTTCTTCTGATCATTCACAATGCTTTGCAAGCGTTGTCCCATATAGGCCCAGATTCCAACACAAGGAATGCTAACCAATCCGAAAATCGCACCAATAAAAACAAACTCAGCTAAATGGCTATTTACAGAGCTATAGGTTGCAATCGCACCCAATGCCATAATCCAAGCCTTAGGATTAACCCACTGAAATAAGGCAGCCCCCATAAAACTTAATGGCTTTTCAGGCTTTTCTTCTCCATCTACTCGTCCTGCACCATAAATTTTATAAGCTAGATAAAGTAAATATACGATCCCAACTATTTTCAATATTTCATATATCAAAGGAGATTGTCCAAGTGTGGCTCCTATGCCGAACCCAACAAGCATAACCATCACACCAAAGCCAAATCCGATGCCTAAAATATGCGGAATACTTCGCTTAAATCCAAAATTCAAACCTGATGCTGCCAACATAATATTATTGGGTCCAGGTGTTATAGACGTGACAATCGAATAAACAACAAAAGAAAAAAAGGTCAGTAAACTCATATACAAAATCAAAACAATTGTTCAAATTTACACTTACTATAACAGCCAATTAAGTCAGTTTATTTCAAACAATAAAACTTTTTATTCTGGTAGCTTTTCGCCGCAATAAGGACAATAGTGTTTCTTTGAGTTTTGTTGCTCTTGTTCTTCTAAAACATGCTCTCGCAAAAGTTGGATAATAATTTCATGCATTTGCTCTTTGGGTAATCCTACTCGCTGTCTTAACTTTTCTAATTCGATCGTATTGTGAACTACCTCAAAACCATGCGCTTGAACAAGCTCACGGAACTCTTGTTCCAGACGCTGATTTCGTTGATTGAGTTCATTAGCCAAACCAGAAGCCAAAATACCCGCAGGTAAAGCTGCAATCCCCACACCTAAAATCGTAATAATTGCACCTAAAAACTTACCCATATTTGTGATAGGCGTAACATCACCATACCCTACTGTTGTAAGCGTAACGACTGCCCACCACATCGCGTGAGGAATTGAACTAAATGCTTCAGGCTGTGCTTTGTTTTCGACTACATAAATACCAGAGGCAGCCATCACGATAAGAATCACTAAGATAAAAATGACGGCTTGGAATGATCCTTTTTCACGCTTGATGACCCTGAGTAAAATCTGTAATGACACAAAATAGCGGGTTAATTTAAGTAGTCTCAACAAGCGTAAGATTCGCAGCACGCGTAAATCAATTGGCACGAAGAAATTAAGATAAGCAGGTAAGATTGCAACCAAGTCAATAATAGCTCCCCCGCTACGCATCCATTTCAAACGCTGTTGGCTTGCTGGAAGACTAGGTTCCTTTTCAACAATACTCCAAAGTCTAAGTACATACTCGATGGAAAATAGTGCGATTGATATATTTTCAAACACATCAAAATAGACTTGGTACGCCAAATACAGTTCAGTGATTGACTCTAAAATAACTGCTGCAACGTTTCCAACGATTAAAAAAATCAAGAAATAGTTTACGCACAAACTAAAGGTGCTTTGATGATCATCATTCTGTAAATTGTTATAAACAAAAAGTCTTAACCGTTTTATTGAAAGCTTTGCCATACCATACTTATAGTTATCTCAACCAAGACAAAAATGTATCATGTTGATCAAGCACTGGATACGATATTTGAGCATTTCCTGAATTATTTCAGTAAATCAATTTGCTAAGAATAGAAAAATAACTTTGCAGCAACAGTAGTTTGCTTGCTTATAAATTATCATTTAATCAAGTTCATATCTCAAAAATGATTTGAACCTATCACTTTTATAAAAACAAATTCCATCTTACACATGAACAGAACGAGAAATTTATATGGGCTTTAAACCTATTCCCACTTTGATTTCAATTGGTATCGCTTTAATCATATGGTTCATTATTCCTGTGCCGTCAGGTGTTAGCCCTCAGGCATGGCATCTGCTCGCTATGTTTATCGGTGTAATTGCCGCTATTATCGGTAAAGCTATGCCGATCGGGGCAATCGCAATACTTGCTATCACTTTGGTTGCCGTTACAGGTGTCACTAGCGACAATCCCAGTAATGCTATAAAAGACGCTTTAAGTAGTTTTGCTAATCCGCTCATTTGGCTGATCGGTATTTCTATCATGATCTCCAAAGGATTGCAGAAAACTGGATTAGGTGCTCGTTTAGGCTATTTATTTATCGCTGTTTGGGGTAAAAAAACCATCGGTATCGGATACAGTATGGTACTGTCTGAATTGATCCTTGCTCCTGTAACGCCAAGTAATACAGCACGCGGTGGAGGAATTATCCATCCGATTGTACGTGCAATTTCTACCAGTTATGACTCTGATCCAGCTAAAGGCACTGAGGGTCGTATGGGGAAATTTTTATCTCTCGTCAATTATCAAGCCAATCCGATTACCTCAGCAATGTTTATAACAGCAACCGCCCCAAACCCATTGGTGGTTGATCTTGTTGCTAAAGCGACAAATAGTGAAATTTCATTGAGCTGGAGCACTTGGGCAATCGCAATGTTAGTTCCGGGTCTGATTGCTTTAATTATCATGCCTTTGATTATGTATTGGATGTATCCACCTGAGGTCAAAGAAACACCCAATGCTGCTCAATTTGCGAAAACTAAACTCAAAGAAATGGGTTCAGTGAGTAAAGATGAAATTATTATGCTTGGTGTTTTTGGAATCTTGTTGCTGTTATGGGCAGGTATTCCTGCGATGATTTTTGGTGCTTCATGGGCTGTTGATCCAACAGCAACTGCTTTCATCGGTTTAGCTTTATTACTGCTTACAGGTGTTTTGACTTGGGATGATATTCTGACGCAAAAAAGCGCATGGGATACGATTACGTGGTTCGCCGCTTTGGTGATGATGGCGACTTATTTAAATAAGCTTGGTTTGATCACTTGGTTTTCGGGTTTACTTGAAAGTAGTATCGGCTCATTGGGACTAAGTTGGATACCTGCCTGTTTATTGTTAATGCTCGCCTATTTGTATGCCCATTATATGTTTGCCAGTACCACGGCACACATCACTGCCATGTTTGCAGCCTTCTATACGGCAGGACTTGCACTAGGTGCGCCACCGATGTTGTTTGCCTTAATGATGGCAGCGGCTTCTAGCATCATGATGACCTTAACCCATTATGCAACAGGTACATCGCCTGTCGTATTTGGTTCGGGTTACACCACATTGGGTGAATGGTGGAAAGCTGGCTTTGTCATGAGTGTGGTCAATATCATTATCTTTGTGGTGATTGGCGGAATTTGGTGGAAAGTGTTGGGATATTGGTAGAATTGTTTTAGTTTAAAAAAGCCCCTAAGGATGGGGCTTTTTCATATATTTATTTTAAAAAGTACTAAATTACATCTGCTTAATTAATCGAGCTTGATATCATAAACCCAATTTCGTGCTTGTTGATCCGTCGTCGTTTCGCAAACGTAGTAATCTTGATGCCACGAGTCTTGGTTGAAAATTTCTTTTTTGTGGTAGCTTACTTGTTTGCCATTTTCAACACAGATAAAACGGTCACCTTGGTCTTTAACAGCAGAACCATTAAGAAACCCACCAATACATAAGAAGCGGGATTGATTTATCTTTTTCATAGCTTAAATATCAATCTTTAGAAACAATTTTCAATTTATATTCAAACATATTTTTTAGCATTTCGGCATCAACTTTACCACCTTTTAGCCATGAAGGATTCGGATTATTATTATAAGTAATACTTTCTACTTCTTTGAAGTTTATATTAATAAAAAATGTATCTGAATTCATATTATAATCATGATATTGGCTTAAATTTATTTTATCCTTTTCGCATATCATCTGAAATTTCAATTCAATCAACAAGAAATCTATTTCTGACATTTTTGAAAATACTTCTAGGTTATTGACTAAATATCACACATATAAATTTCTATTTTTCATAGTAATTAAAAGTGGGTATTTTTTATTACGAACTTCTATTAAAGAGCTAAGTGAATAATCTTCTTTATCTGTAAAATCTAACAACGTATCTATATCAACTCTCGTTGCACTTAAAATATTTTTTCTACTTAAAATGATTTGAAATTTAAGATTTTCTTCTTGATCTTTTTCTAAATCCTCATCCCTATAATCTGTTGTAATTATTACTTCTTGGGTATCTTTATGACGATAGCCACTATAAATAGGACAAAAAACAAACTCACTCTGTCCATTCAAAAAACGTTCAAAAATATTTTTATCATTAAAAACAAAACCGATATAAACTTTTTTATCGGACATACTTAGCATTATAAGCTTTTCATAAAATTTATCATCATTTAAAAAAGCAGAATTACTTATAAGTCTATCAATTGGATTTGTTAATGCTATTGAATACATTTCACTTTGGCTTTTCTTATCAACACCCCAAAATATATATATGTATCTTATTAACATATAAGCAAGAATTAAAAAAAGTGAAATAAAAAAATTACAAAACCATACGATATTAAAATCAGGAAATTCTTTTAAATTTTCTATTAAATTTAATTTTTTATTATATTTAATCCACTTTAAGCTTAAAAATACAGGCAAGGTAATAGCGAAAGATAATATAAAAATAGTAAAACCAACAACTGCACTTTTATAATAAGATTGATGAGCTGTTAAATCGCTTTTTGAATGTTTTTCAATATAATCAAAACTGTAATAAATATAACCTAATACAATTAAACTTAGTATTAAAAATAATCCATTCATTTAGGAGTCGATTCCCTATTCTCTCTTGATCTACGATGACGCCTAGATGCCAACTCATTTTGAATTCTTATCATAGTAAGCACAGCTAACTGTTCAGGATTTACAGTATCATCCACATAGCGAACATCTTTCTCTGCATTATCTAAAAGTTGCTTTCTAATGCTTCTTTCTTTTGCAAAAAACATAAAATCACCTTTTATCAAATATATTACTACACTAAGTATAACATAAAAATAAGGGCTGATTAATCAGCCCTTATTTTTAGCAAATACAATCGATTAGGTCAATTGAGCAGCTTGGATTTTCTTAGTATCAACTTGATCAGCTTCTTTTGTATATTCGCTCATCTTGTCGAAGTTTAAGTATTTGTAGATGTCAGCAGAAGCGCTGTCGATTTGCGACGCGTACTGTTGATATTCTTCAGGGCTTGGTAATTTACCAAGTACCGCAGCTACAGACGCAAGCTCAGCAGAAGCCAAGTAAACGTTTGCACCTTGACCTAAACGGTTCGGGAAGTTACGAGTAGAAGTTGATACACATGTTGTGTTCGGTGCTACGCGTGCTTGGTTACCCATACAGAGTGAACAACCTGGCATTTCAGTACGTGCGCCTGATTTACCATAGATGTTATAGAAGCCTTCTTCCATCAACTGATGCTCATCCATACGCGTTGGTGGCGCAATCCAAAGACGAGTTGATAAAGAACCACCTGGTACTTGCTCAAGCAATTTACCTGCAGCACGGAAGTGACCGATGTTTGTCATACAAGAACCGATGAATACTTCATCAATTTTGTCGCCTTGAACTTCAGAAAGAAGTTTAGCGTCATCTGGATCGTTCGGGCAGCAAAGAATTGGTTCTTTGATGTCAGCAAGATCGATTTCGTAAACTTTTAAGTATTCTGCATCAGCATCAGCTTTTAACAGGCTTGGGTTATCTAACCACTTCTGCATGTTTTCAGCACGGCGCGCTATTGTACGAGCATCGCCATAACCTTCTGCGATCATCCACTTCAACATGGTGATGTTAGAACGTAGGTATTCAGCAACTTTCTCTTCAGAAAGAGTGATTGAACAGCCCGCAGCAGAACGTTCAGCAGATGCATCAGAAAGTTCGAATGCTTGCTCAACAGTCAAGTCATTTTCCATTTCTGTTAAGTCGATCTCAAGGATACGACCAGAGAAGATGTTTTTCTTACCTTTCTTCTCTACAGTTAAGTCACCAGCTTTGATCGCATAGTAAGGAATCGCATGTACAAGGTCACGTAAAGTAATACCAGGCTGCATTTTACCTTTGAACTTAACAAGTACAGACTCAGGCATGTCAAGTGGCATAACACCAGTTGCAGCTGCGAACGCAACCAGACCAGAACCCGCTGGGAATGAAATACCGATTGGGAAACGAGTATGTGAATCACCACCAGTACCAACTGTATCTGGAAGTAACATACGGTTTAACCAAGAGTGGATAATACCATCACCTGGACGTAAAGATACACCGCCACGGTTCATGATGAAGTCTGGTAATGTATGGTGAGTTGTTACGTCAACTGGTTTTGGATACGCAGCAGTGTGACAGAAAGACTGCATCACTAAGTCAGCTGAGAAGCCCAAGCACGCCAAGTCTTTTAACTCGTCACGCGTCATAGGACCAGTTGTATCTTGAGAACCAACAGTGGTCATCTTAGGTTCACAGTAAGTTCCAGGACGGATACCTTGACCTTCAGGAAGACCACATGCGCGACCTACCATCTTCTGAGCTTGTGTAAAACCTTTACCAGTATCAGCAGGTTGTACTGGCGTACGGAATAAAGTAGAAGGCTCAAGACCTAATTCTTCACGCGCTTTAGCTGTTAAACCACGACCAATAATCAGGTTAATACGACCACCAGCGCGTACTTCGTCTAATAGTACAGGCGTTTTAAGCTCAGCTTCTGCAATTTGTACACCGTCTTTGAATGCAGTAACTTTTGCAGCAGCATGATCAATTTTCAATACAACTTCGTCGCCCATGTTCATGTTCGCAACGTCGATTTCAACAGGTAATGCACCTGCATCTTCCATTGTATTGAAGAAAATTGGAGCGATCTTAGAACCTAAGCACACACCACCATCTTTTTTGTTTGGAATGTGTGGAAGTTCGTTACCGAAGAACCAAAGTACAGAGTTCGTTGCAGATTTACGAGAAGAACCTGTACCAACAACGTCACCCACGTAAGCAACTTGGTTGCCTTTCGCGATCAATTCTTTGATTTGGCTTAATGGACCAACTTCACCTGGTTTTTCAGGGTTGATACCATCACGTTCGTTTTTCAACATTGCGTTAGCGTGTAACGGAATATCTGGACGGCTCCAAGCATCTTGAGCTGGAGACAAGTCATCAGTATTCGTCTCACCAGTTACTTTGAACACAGTGATTTTGATTTCTTCTGGAACGTCAGGACGGCTTGTGAACCATTCTGCTTCAGCCCAAGATTGCAATACAGCTTTAGCAGCAACGTTACCTGCTTTAGCTTTGTCTGCTACATCATGGAATGCATCAAATACAAGAAGTGTTTTTTTCAATGCTTCAGCTGCTAATTCAGCAAGCTCAGCATTATCTAAAAGATCAACAAGAGGAGCTACGTTGTAACCACCAAGCATCGTGCCTAGTAAGTAAACTGCGCGTTCTTTAGTTACAAGTGGAGAAGTCGCTTCACCTTTCGCAACCGCAGATAAGAAAGCAGCTTTAACGTATGCAGCTTGGTCAACACCCGCTGGAACACGATTTTCAAGCAAATCTATTAAATATGCTTCTTCGCCTGCTGGTGGATTTTTTAATAAAGTTACAAGTTCAGCAGTTTGAGCATCATCAAGCGGCTTCGGTGGGACTCCGAGTGCGGCACGTTCTTCAACGTGTTGGCGGTAAGCTTCTAGCACAGTGTTATTCCTCTTTTTTAAAAAATTACTTGTAAGTTCCAGCTTTTTTCAAGCTCTACAAGTAATATGGACAGCAAAATTTTACTAGACTTCGACTTAAAAGTTAATGGAACTACCGTATTTCTACGTGATGCCCATTATTTTATAGCGAAATGTTTGTCACTTTTGAATACCGCTTTGGTCTTAGATCAAAGCCTAATAAAACAACGAATTAGGTACATAAAAAAAGACAACTCTTGTTGTCTTTTCAATGGTCAAATTAAAATGATTTATAGTTCGGTAACTTATCATGTGGTGTTACCAAACATTGATCCGTAAATTTCTTCTTTAAATCCTCACGGATCGCATCAGGATCAGACTTTAACTGATCTACTGGAAGTCTATAAACCGTTTCAATAATTTCGAAAATAAATTTACTCGTCATCTCATCTTCAATCTTGCTCGCATGTTCTTTTGCTTGCTTTTCTTCAATTCCATTCTGACGATCTAGTGCAATAGAACGAGCTGCATTGCCAATACTTACGCAATAGCCATGCCACTGTTGTTCTGGTGTTAAAGGCTCTTTCTTACCACAACCCATCAAAATCAAACCGAGTGCAATCAATACAACCTTTTTCATCTTCATACTGCAGCTAATTAGATGTAGACATCATACTCAAACTCAAGCATTTTGCAAAAAAGATGCATTTAAAAACATCAGCTATCGCTAAAAAATTACATATCATTTTGTACACGACATGTTGTTTGCTGTTTTGAGACATTTGCCACCAGTCGAAGAGAGATATGTATTGCCTTGTACTAGATTGTAAGCTTTACCTTTAGTGTCCCAACAACGAACCCCATTACAATTCTTGATCGGAATTAAAACATCTGTTTTTGCTGCAAGTGCTACATTTTTAGTTTGAGGTGTTGTTGCAACTGCTGCTGTTTTTGTTTCTTTAACCAATTGAGCCTGAACTTGGGTTGGTACAGCATGATTGGCTGTGTTTCCAACCATCATATTTTGTTTGGATGTATCAAGTTGAGGCTCTTGTTTCTTGGTGGGTGGCGGTGTCGCTGAATATGTAGTTACACCCTTCGCATCTACCCATTTGTAGTATTCTTTCGCATTAAGTTGAAATGAACTACTCATCAAACCAATACTAACGATTGCCAAAAGCTGACTAAAAGTGACACATTTCATCCCCTTTCTCCAAAAAATGTCATTTATCTATATTTTTCAATTACTTATATATAATAATATCACATTTATATTGTAAAAGTACTATAAAAAAACCTGCCTTATCTAAACAAGGCAGGTTTTATAATGTTTATCTAGAAGCGCCAGTTGTAGAATAAGTCGATAGCTCGTTCTAGGGACTGACTTGCTTCCAAATAAAGTCGACGATTCATTTGATATCGCAAAGTCAATTTATTGACAGGTGTAAATACACCAATACCATAGCGAATAAATAAGTCTGGCGTAATATAACCCGTTAAACTCACTTGGGTATCATCGCCAGTTCCCTGAGCATCTAATGCCAATCCACTTAAGCCAAAAGTTCGCCCAATTTGATTGGTTAAAGCTCTAGTTCCACCTAAGCCCATGCTGATTCCAGCGGCAGCGATTGTATTATTAACATCAGATTTGAATCCTTCAGTGTTACTTAAACCGCTACCACCTTCATTAATACGTCCTGTTAATAATGCATTGAGTGCTTCTTGCTCAGACAGACCTGCATCATTGTACACTTGAACATTAGGGACGGTCGCAGTACCCGTAACACGCACGCCGACCATGCTTCCTTGTACAGGTTTATTTGCATCAATATCTAAGGTTGGGTTTGCTAGAGGTCCATTAAAACGAGCAATTGCACGATTCAAGTCGAGACTCTGACCATAAGCTTCGATCTTCACTTTCTGGCTTACACCTATTGCACCATTTGCTCGCATGGCTGTTTCTAAACCACGTTGTGACAGATGTAGACGTCCGACCAATGGGATATTACTTTCAAAGCCTTGGAAAATAACTTGATTACCTAGATTTACCGTCATATCAGCTCGTATATCCCATGGTTTCGCTGCTTTTAAAGTAGCGAGTAGATCTTGTCCTTGATGCACCACACGTACATCAGGTGAAACATTCACCACCGTTGCTGAACTTTCTGGCATGGAAATACGAGCACGAGGAACATCAATCGTACCTTTCAAACTTAAACGTTGAGCAAATGGATAAACATCCAAGCTTAAATCGGGTTTAACAATCGCTGTAATCATTGGTGCTTGGCGAACTAATAGATTATCGCCTTTAAGTGTTAATGCTAAATGAGGATCATTTTTCCAGTCAAAGCTACCTTTTAAACGACCTACACCTTGTCCACTATTAAATGCACCATCTATGCTTGCTGAATCTTGTCGAATCGAAGAATAAAGCTGAATATTATTTAAATTCACAGGTAATGAAATCATACTAATAGCACCATTTTTCAATCGCATTTCACCTGTAAATTGTGGTTGTGTTAAAGTTCCGTCCACTTTCCCAGCAAGTGATAAGGTGCCAGCCATAGAACGTACATCTTTAATAAATGGCTTAAATACTTTGAGCTGAACTTCATCAAAAGCAATTTCACCGCGCATTGGCATATTTGTTTGGAATGGATTAATAATCACATTGGCATAACCTGTTCCAATATCAGGTGTTTTCATATCCACTCTGAATAACAATCCTTCACCAACGCTTTTTGCGATCAAACTAAGTTCATCATAAGTAACCGTTGTTGCAGGATCTTGGGGATCAGCAGCAGCAAGACCAATTTCACCTTTACGGGTTACTAATGTCGCATCTAATTTTGGTCGCGTACCATTTGCCCATGATGCACGTGCATAACCATTTAACTGTCCTGTAACAGCTAAACCTTCTGGCATAAATGCAGCAAAATCATTTAAATCAAGATTTTTAGTGAGAAAAGAAACATTTCCTTTGGTTTTACTTATACGTGCAGCCTGATCAAGACATAACTGGCTATGAGAGCTTGACCAACAATGCTGTCCTACAAACAATTCAGTAGCAGATGAGGTATATATAATCGGCGCACTTTGATTCTGTACTAGACTAATTCTACGCGAAGTGAAATTACCTTTTTGCAACTGACCTAACCAATCGTTGTTTTGATTAAAGCCACCTGCGAGTTGAACATAAAAATTAGACTGCTTATTTTTACTTTCGACTTTTAACAAATGCGCTTTGCGAGTACCAGCGAGATTCACAACTGCATTTTCAATTTCACGATTTCCATTGCGTACTTGATTTACCTTCGCAGTCAAAATCGTTGGTGTCGTCTCTGAAGTTGGTAGTTCGCCTTGCACACGTAATGACTTAATACTAACTAGGTTGTTAAATGCAAAATTATCTACAGCGATGTTTGCTGTTGCTTTCAGTTTCGGTTGAGATTGTATATTTAAATTACCATACGCTCGACCTTGCAATCCCGGATAGATTTCATACAAAGCTGGTGCGTTTAATTTAACTTTTAAGCTTTGTGCATTACCTGTTGCTTGTAATTGGTTTTGTGCATATGCAAAAAATAAATCATTTGCTTCAAACTGTTGTGGTAAGAACCCTTTTTGATTTGAATCAAGCAAAAGTGTTAAATTACCTCGTCCTCGAACAGGTTTATTGTTAATAAAACCTGCGGCATTGAGTTGACGTATATCAACTCGTTTTAGATCATCAGACCACACTCCCTGTGATTTGACATGTCCTGAAATTTCACCTTTGACACTAGAAACAAAATATTGGGGCTTGAAACGAACTAATGAAGTTTCGATATTCCAACCTAATTTATCTTTTAAATTGACTGAACCTGTTGCAAATAATTTACCAGCCACACCATCATGCTTTAACTCATTAATTTTGACGTAATCTGGTGTGCCAGCAACATCAATTTTTAATAATCCATTTGCCTGATTTAAAGCATTTAATGAACCATCATACTGAACCGCATAACTCTTAAATCCACCACCATTTTTTTGATCATGGAAAATTAAAGCTACTGTACTTTTCCCTTTAAGTGCAATTTTTTCAGATGTATTTGATTGGGCTAACTGACCATTTAAATCAATATTATCAAATTGAATAATCTGCTGATTTGGTTTAGCAAAACCTTTAGCAACAATTTGTCCATTTAATAAATTTACTGGTGCCGCTGTAGCTACAGTTTGCGGATTGAAATTATCTGCTTTAAGCGTTGCACTCCATGAGAGTTGCTGTTTTTCAGTTGGAAGTTTAATTTTTGCTAGACCCGATAAGCTTCCATTTTCTGCCTGATAACGAAAATTTTCGATATCTAACAAACTACCTTTAACATCTAAGCGAGCATCATATTTACCCGTTGGCAATACTGTTTTTTCATGTGGCTTTACAGTAGTCGAAACAAAGATATCTTGCTGACCTTCTTTAAGTGTAATGTTGGTTTGACCATTATCACTACTTAACCATCCGATATATGGCACTGCTCGATCAATTCCTTGCCAAGCAATATCAAGTAGCATCGGTTGAGGTTTATTGGATATCGCTTTTGCTTGATTAAGTTTTACATTCCAAGTCTCGTATTGATCAAAAGCCAGCTGTGCATTCAATGCCAACCCTTTTTCCATAGAACCAATTGAACTCAGATTTGCGTCCAACGTTGGTGGCAAAAAGTCTTGAGCTACCTGAGGGATGATTTTATTTTTAGGATTAAGTCGATCAAGTCGACCTTTAATGTCCCATGCAACATGATCTTTCCAACTTACAATCCCTTTTAGTGAAACGCTACCATTCATCACCTGACCGTTAAAATCCTGAATATTTAACTGGTTTCTAAGGTCCGTTTCCATCAAAGCATTATATTTTCCTTCAGGAATTTGCTCACCTTTAAGATCGGTATCTAAACTTAAAATAAGTTTTTTGATGTTACCGTTAAAACGTGCAACACCATCTTTAGCAAATAATTTTTGTTCTTTTAATAAAGGCAAATGATAGTTTTTGAATAAAAGCTCGCCCTGCATTGGCACACCATCACGTACTGGATGTAAAACAGTCCAGCCTGTGAGCAAATCTGGTGTTTGCGTTGCTACACCTGCTTTTAGCGTATCTAATGTACCTGAAGCAACTACCTTTATGACATTGATATCTAAACTTTTAAGAGATGGAATAATAAGATCAGCTTTTGCATCAATCGGATATTTACCACTAAAATCCATCTGACCTGTCGCATTCTTTACAGCCAAATATCCCATGTCCATATGTGAGTCTTCAAACTCTAATTTGGTACCTGACCATAGGGCATCTTTCAAATAAATATCATTAAACTTCACTTCAGATGTTGTTGTCTTAATGACCAAATGATCTAAATTCGCCTCATCAACTCTTAATACAAAAGGAAGCTTGATTGCATCAAATGCAAATGGTTTTCCTGATGGTGGTTTTTTATTAATAACTTTGAAATTTTGAACATCAGCATGGCTTAAATGTATTTCTTTTTTGAATACTGCACGCCAACCCAAAGATACATCAGCACGATCAAGCGAAACATCTACAGCTTTCAGTTGGACAAGAACATTTTTTAAAATGATTCCTGAAAGTAAATTACCACTTTCATATTCATAACGAATCATCTTTTGACTTTGCAAAACACGATCAAGTAGAAAACGGCTGCCTTTATCCGTAGACATCATGACAAGTAATGAACTGATAAGTACTACAAGCGTCATTAACAGGACTAAAACAATAGTTCTTATCGTATGACGCTGTTTTTTCGGTCCATTTGAAGGCGTTAATTGCTGTTCTACTTCCGACATAATCAACCTGATTTTTTAACCTTTGAATAGGTTTTGTTTAAGATTATTAAAGTTGTGGACCAATAAAAAAGTGTAAACGAATTGGATTATTGTCGTTGGATATACCAGAAGCGACATCCAGTCGAATTGGACCAATTGGTGAGCGCCAACGTATACCAACACCTATACTATATTCTGTAGGGTTGCTAAATTGTTTATCATAAGCATTACCAAAATCGGAAAATATGGCTGCTCGCCAACCATCTTTAAATTGATAATTATATTCAAATGAGCCAACAGCTAGGGCTTGACCACCAATTTTATAGCCATCTTCTTCAGGTGATAAGCTTTTATAGTCAAAACCACGTAATGATTGATCACCACCTGTAAAGAATCTTAAATTATAAGGAACTTTATTGAAATCATCGGTAAAAATATAACTAGCATCGCCACGACCTACAAACTGATGGTCTTCATTTTCACCTAATGAATAAATAAATCGCCATCCAGCAGTTAAAATAGCCATGTTAGCATCAGATAATAAGGATTCTGATCCCAATTCGACTTTATAAGTTTGCTTAAATCCTTTTGTCGGATTTAACCGAGAGTTTGCATTCGTTTTCGATGCCTCATAACCGAATAACAATGACTCTTGTTCTGAATCAATACCTGAAACTTTAAATGCATCAGGTAATTCGTCAACATTGACATCACCTTTTTTTGTTAATCGATCTAGACGATAACGAAAACCCATCGTATGTTGCCAATCACCAAGAGGATTCTTAATGATTCGCTCTCCACCTATAACTGCTGATTCAACCAATAGATTTATATCAGGACCAATATCATCACGTTCTTCACGCTCATAACCACCAACTAAGTTAATGTAATCGTTGAGTGGATGTTTATATGGAATACTATAACGACCATCGATTGATTGACGAATTTGTGAAAGTTCAATATTGGCATCAAATGCATGGCCATATTTATTTACGATTGCACGTCTGTATTGACTACGAATACGGGCACCCGTATCAGTTCCGTAACCAATACCTGTCTCTAAGCTATTCAATCGATCTGCATTTAAAGTCACGACTACAGGAATTTTTTTCTCAATACGAGTTTGTTGTTCTAATTTTTGACGTTCTTCCTCTTCATCATCATGGTCATGAGCAAGTGGCATAGCTCTAGCCAAAGCATATGGCTGAGCAGCTTGCCCCCCAGAGAACTGGGATTCATCAACTACATCTTGTGTAACCTCTTGAGAGGATGTGACTTTCTGCCTAGCTAAATCTGCTTTTTGTTGACTATTTAATAACTGAGATTCTTGAATACGTTGCTGATCGACTAAAGCTTGCAAATCAGGAGGAAGCTCTAAAGGTGGTTGAATTGGATCAGGCTTAATTGTGTCAACCAAGGTATAGTTAAAATATCGTGTATTCGTTAAGTTATTTGCTAATAGATTCACACGCCAAAAAGCATAATCATCACCCTCTTTCCAAGGTGCCAAACTGTCTAAAACTTTTTGAGTGAGTGGTAAAGGCTTACTTGGATCACTCATGCGATATTCAACTTTCTTCAGTTTATATCGCTCGCCTGTTTCATATTTTAAATTAATATCTGCAATTTTTTTTGGTTGACTAATCTTCACATCATGGAGTCGCCAGTATGCATCGAAGAAGCCATTATCTGTAGCAGTATTAACAATTTTGCTTTTTGTCTCTTCATATTTTCCATGATTAAAAATATCTTTTTCATCTTGGATCGGAACTAAGCGAATAACTTGAAACTGAGGTAAATTTTCACCTGCTCCAGTAAAGTCTATATTTTGCTTGTTGATAATTACAGGTTCATTTGGTGTAACATTGACTTTAACTTTACTTTCACTGACTTTTTCAAACTTAAACTCTGCATTGTAATATCCTACAGCTTGAGCTGCTTGATTTGATAATGCACGTAATTGAGGTAAAGCTGCTGCAAAATCATCAAATGATTCTTGCGTAAAACTCGAAAGTTTCGCTTTGATATTTGCTGCCAATTCAGGTGGCGCACCGGATACATCTGCACTAATACGAGGAACTTTGTCCGTATTTAAAATATTTTCTGGTTTGAATCGATTAATAATTTTCTTAAAAAATCCAACTTTTTCAGGTGCTGGTTCAGATTTAGCTTGGAAGTCAGCTAATGTTCTCCCAGTTTCATTTGCTTCTACAACAATCTTACTATCAGCCTGAATTTCCTGCATTAATTGATTGATGTTTACAGGTGCTTTTGTTATTTCTGTCAGTTCTGCTTGAGAAACATCATTGACTGTGGTTTGTGTGGCATTTGCTCGATAGTTTTTAGCTTCATTTTTAGCTTCTTCTGCAACACGATAGATTTCGTTTGCCATGTTCTGATCAACTGAGACTACTGGCAAATCCTCTAGATTTTCATCGAACTGTATAGGTTTTAATTCTTCAATTTGATTGATTGTTTGTTCTTGTTGTTTTAATGCAGCGAGACTATCTAATTCTGAAACAGTTACAGTCGATGGCTCTACTTTTGCCGACACATTCACATCAGCCGATGCTAGAGTTTGTAATGTTTGATCAGAAGATGATGGTGTCTCTATTGAATTAATTTTAGACATATCAGCAATTTGCTCTTGAGCACAAGCAACTGATATAAAAGAACTAATTATAAAACTACTACAAATAAGTTTAGGAAATCCCTGCATTTTAAATATTAAATGCATAGAATGAACCAGTGTTGACTGTTTAAACTTATCTTTAGATGGCATGTGAAACTCTAAACTTATTTTTAATTTATCTTTTTTTGATGGGTGAAAATTTCTTCAAATCTTTGATTTTCATCCAATCAAACATTGAAAGTATCATACATGCATTTTCTAGTATTTTTACAGTAAGTCACATTTTTTTATAAAACACAATGAAGTGAACACATGATGAAACAAGATGACCACTTAATGACATCACGTCGGTTTGTCCCGATGTTTTTCACTCAATTTTTTGGGGCACTGAATGATAATGTATATAAACAAGCACTTCTTTTGGTCATAACTTATGGGTGGATCCAACAACAAAGCGCACCGATTAGCACTTTAAATAATTTAGCTGCCTTGCTATTCATCTTACCCTATTTCTTCTTCTCTGCTACAGCAGGACAAATCGCGGATAAATACGAACGTTCACAACTAATTCGTTTTATTAAAATCCTTGAAATCGTGATCATGTTGATTGGTACAGCAGGTTTCTTACTCGGAAACTTATGGCTTTTGCTTTTTGCTTTATTTTTAATGGGCACACATTCGACCTGTTTCGGTCCCATCAAATATGCGATTTTGCCTGAAATATTAAAACCAAATGAGTTAATGTCAGGAAACGCACTGTTTCAATCTGGAACCTCTATCGCAATTTTACTTGGCATGATCTTAGGTGGTGCTGTTATTGCATCTTCAGAAGGTAATTTATTGTGGATTAGTGTCACAGTTGTTACGATTGCCTGCTTAGGCTATTTAAGCAGTCGCTTTATTCTTCCGCAAAAGATTGCATCTCCTGATTTAAAAATTGATTGGAATTTTATTAGAACCAGTTTTCAGACATTGAGTTATGTAAAAAAAATTCCTGTTGTATTCATGATTCTACTTGGAAACTCTTGGTATTGGTTTTATGGTGCGACGTACCTCACTCAAATCCCCCAACTCACTCAACAAAATCTTCATGCATCTGAAAATGTCGTAAGCTTATTACTCACTTTCTTTTCGGTTGGAATCGGTGTCGGCTCATTACTGTGCCGTAAGATCGGTGGCAGTGACATCAATATCAAGATGGTTCCTTATGGCGCAATTGGTTTGACTGTATTTGCACTTTACTTAGCTGCAAGTCTTGCATTTGTACCTGAACGCACTGGTGAACTTCTTAATTTAAAAGATATGTTTACTCAAGGTTTGGTTTACTACCACGTCATGATCGCTGTAACGCTACTTGGAATTAGTGGTGGATTTTATATCGTTCCTCTATATGCCATGATGCAGGCGTATTCACCACGTTCACATCGTGCTCGTGTCGTTGCTGCAAACAATATTCTAAATGCTGTTTTCATGGTCAGTTCAGCAATTTTTTCAATTTTAATCTTAAGCATTTTAAAAATTGATATTAAAATCTTATTTATCATCACAGCCGTTTTAAGTGCTTTTTTCTCAATTTGGTTATTGAAGCGCTTACAACCTCTGTTAGCGAATGCTCCCCATACTCTAGAGGATTAATATATGCGTCATTACACAGGTCTCGATAAGATGATCAATTCATTTGACCAAGCATTACGCAGCTTAGTTCCTGGTGCTACGACATCACAACGCAACAATCCTGCAGAAGAAACCCCTTCACAGTTATGTGTTAGCGATGCTCGTCATGTTGCGGGATTAATGCGTGTTAATCATAGCGGAGAAGTCTGCGCTCAAGCGCTTTATCATGGACAAGCACTGACAGCAAAGCTTCCACATGTTAAACAAGAAATGCAACTAGCAGCACTAGAAGAACAAGACCACTTAGCATGGTGTGAAGATCGTTTAAAAGAATTAGACAGTCATACCAGCATTTTAAATCCGATTTGGTATGGTTTATCTTATGGTATGGGTGCAATTGCAGGCATTGCAGGTGATAAATATAGCTTAGGGTTTGTTGCTGAAACAGAACGTCAAGTCAGCCAGCACTTACAAGAGCATATACAGCAGCTTCCAGCTCATGATGAACGTTCACGTAAAATTTTAGAACAAATGAATGAAGATGAATTGCATCATCGCGAAACAGCATTAAATGCTGGCGGCGTAGAACTTCCTGTGCCTGTTAAAATCACGATGACAGCCATCTCAAAATTGATGACTAAAACAAGTTATTACCTTTAAAATTTGTGTAATACTGGGAGTTGCGATGATGTAACTCCCTACACTTCATTAAAATAGTACTAATTATTGCAAAACAATTTTTCCTTTATCTTTTGAGTAACGATCATACCAGAAACTTTCAGATCCTTTTTCCTGATCCGTGAAAATCGTGTAATTAATTTTTCCCTGCCTAAAAGTTAATTGACCTTTTTTCTTAATTGCAATGACTCGATAATCATTCACCCATACTCGCTCTTTATCATCAATTTTGATACGAGCAAGTATCTTCCCATCCGTTCTTTCAGCGATCCACTGTGGTTCAATACTTCTTTTACCTTCCAGTGCATCCTGTGTATTATTTTCTACAAATCCTGCTTTTATATTCTCTTGCTTAGATTTTCTTATATCACAACCTTGCAATTCACTCAGCTGAGTACAACCTGATTGTTCTAATTGGTGTCTATATTTTTCATCAATTGCAAAAGCTTGATTGGTGATCAAGATACTCGGAAGAATTGACAAAACAAGAAGTATATTTCTCATATTATTACCGTTTAAAAGCTTATAAGAGTTATTCAAACACTGATAAACTCAACATGTATGTATCACAATTCTTGAATCAAAAAATAAAACCCATTTATTCAATGGGTTCTATTTATATACCAAGTTTTCTTGAATGAATTACTGTAATCCGCGCTCAGCTTTGAATCGCTCGAGATTTCTTACTGCATCTTGATAACGATACTGAACTCTACTGCTATTTAAACGCAAATCATATAAACGCTTTTTGTAATCATCCCGATCTTTTACTGATAAATCTTTACGCTCTAATTCTTTTAAATAATAACTCATATCTGTCTGTGAACGTTCAAACTCAGAATTAGCTTGGTAGTATTCATGTGCGACTTGATAATATGTACGTAATGAATCACGTTTTTCAATCGGACAAACACGATAATCACCACGTCCTTCCAAAGCTTCATCAAAGATTGTCTCTGGACGGCAATAAAAATTTAATCCTTTCTGATAACCCTTTTCATATAAGTTCTGATTAGGAGTAATGTTTGCTTTTTGGCACGAAGAATAATATTGATCAAGTCTAGATTCACGACCTGCCGAACCGTCTTTCTCACCAACATTAAACCAATTTGCAGTTTTACATTGCTCAACACTCATTGCTGCGCAGCCAGAAAGCAAAAATGACAATGTTGTAAGCAGGAAAATGACTTTCATAAATGAGTCCTTTTATTATCGTAATCTTTAAAATTATATTTTGATGACTGGATATTGTAGCTTGTCATCATAATTTAATGCTTCATGCTGCCACAATTCAAGCAATGGAATTTTAACATCATTTGCTAATGGTAATTTTTTAGGATTGAATTGCATATGCTCTAAATCTTTCCCCCAAGCAATAACGTCTATGTCCAAGCTAATATAATGAGATGGACGAACACGACCTGATTGAGTTTCAAGATTCTTTAGAATATCCAAGACTTCATCCACAGTCAGCTCACTTTTTAATAAGCATGCTGAATTCCAATAGTCTGCACCTACGGCATCTCTACAAGGAATTTGATAAATCGCTGAAAATTCCACTTTTCCTAATTGCGCAAGCTGAGCATATGCAAAAGTGAAATTCTGCTGCTGTTGAACATTACTCGCCAGTGCGAGCGCAAAAATCGTTTCTGTTGCGTTCAAGGCGAATTCCTACTGCATTGGCTTGTGCAATAATTGCGGGTTTACGAATTGTTATAATAATTGACTCAATCGAGGGAAATACTAAAAATAATTTTTCAAGAACTAACTGTGCTGCATGCTCTATTAACTTAGGTTTTGCTTGTTGAATCACTTGAGCAGCTAGTTCACATATTTGTGCATAGTTTAATGTATCGTCTAGCTCATCAGATTGTGCAGCCTGATTAAGATCATTATGAATGGTTAGATCTAACATTAAAGGTTGAATGATTTGGCGCTCCCAATTGAAACACCCTATTACCGTATCAACTTTTAATCCTTCTATAATAATGGCATCCATAATGACCCAATAAACTGATAATTTAATTAATGCTTTAGAAATGAAGCAGGTTCAATATTGTGAACCATTTTCAAACGTTGGTCAGCATAAATATCAGTATAAGGCGCTAAAACTCGCATAAAACGATCAAAATATAACATTTGTTTGAATAACAAAGCGAAGTCACGCGGGAATTTGATGCCATGACGCTCACCAACCCCAATCATATCCATCATGATGTCATTCAAATCAGCAGGGTTAGAACTTAAAATTTCTTGAGGGTCTGCTAGTAGCACACCACTAAATAGACGTTCTAAATCATCAGCTAAGACTTGAGTATCGATCTTATGATGCGTCATCCCCATCTTAAGCATATTTTCAGCCATCGCAGCGTAATTGGTATGCTGTAAAGCATCCATAAATGCCATGCAAGCCGTCCATACTTCAGGCTTTAGTTGACCTACAATCCCAAAATCGATGAAACCAACACGACCATCTTCAAGCAACATTAAATTTCCAGCATGTAAATCAGCATGGAAACTCTTACATAGCATTAAACTACCAAACCACGTATTCATCGCTGTAATTAATACTTGAGTTGGATCTTTAGCGTATTTTTTTACCACATCAAAATCAGTCAAAGATACGCCATATAAACGTTGCATCGTTAAAACACGGCGCGTTGAAAACTGATGATAAACTTTTGGCGCTGTTGCAGCTTGATTGCCCGAAACATTGAGATACTGTACAAAGTCATCCAAGTTTTGTGCTTCTTCAATAAAATCCACTTCACGTACCATGCGTGTTTTGATTTCATCTACTATTTCAGATAATGACGCAAATTTAATTTTTGGAACTGCACGCTCTAATAGCTTAGTCGCCCAATGTACGACGTTTAAGTCAGTATAAAGAATGGTTTCAACACCTGGTTTTTGTACTTTTAGTACAACATCTTCACCTGTCACAAGTTTTGCAGCATGCACCTGAGCAATAGAAGCTGAAGCTAATGGTTTTTCATCAATGAAACTAAAAATTTCATTCAAGTTTTTACCTTCAAACTCTTGTGCAAGTACTTCTTGGATATAGCTAAACGGTAAAGTTGGTGTTTGGTCTAAGCACCCTTGGAATTCCTCGACATATTCACGAGGAAATAGTGATGGTGTACTTGCAATAAACTGACCCAATTTAATATATGTAGAACCTAGCGACTCAAATGTCTCACGCATTAGTTTTGCATTGCTTGGCTTCTCAGTTGCATATTTCACACCTGCCTGTGCAGCAACAATCACTGTTTCACCTATCCGTGCAACAGAACGCAATCCATCAAATAAGATATTTCTTTTCATAATCTTTCATTGCCTCATAGATGGCATTAGTTTAGCAAATTTCAGAAACTTTACTGTTTAAGTTGCCCGACAAACTGGACAATTTGCATCTTTTTCAAATTTAAGAATACGTTGCGATAAATTTAAACCATTCCAGAGTAATAGCTTTTGCTTCAGTGGTGTTAATCCCAAGCCTAGAAATAGCAATGTGTGATGTGCTTGTAATGACGCTATCATTACAGGAGTTGTTCCTAACACGCCTGACTCTGCACAACGCATACCCTCATTTGCGTGATCTTCTTTAGGAAATAGACATTCATAACAAGCAGAATCTGACTCCACCATGAACATTTGTCCTTCAAATCCGATTGCAGAAGCGCTAATTAGAGGGACTTGATATTTCTTACAGATCGCATTGGCTAAATAACGTGTCGTAAAGTTATCACACCCATCCAACACTACATCTTGATGCTGTATTAAATCATCAGCATTCGTTTCATCAAATCGTATGTTTTTATAGCTAACATGTATGTGCGGATTAATCACTTGTAAGTGTTTTGCTAATATTTCGGCTTTGTAGCGACCGATATGATTTGGAGTAAACGCAATTTGACGTTGTAAATTACTCATTTCAATTGTATCAGCATCTACAATCGTGATTTTTCCAACGCCTGCTCGTGCGAGTAGCTCCGCACTAGTACACCCTATTCCACCAGCTCCAATAATCAGGACATTTGCTAATTTTAATTTTTCTTGAGCTTCAATATCCCAACCATCAAGTAAGATTTGACGACTATAAAGATGCATTTCATCATTAGTTAATTCAAATTCGTTTTCTGGATGAATTGACACACTGATTCTCTTGCTAGCTCTAAAGACTTTAGATTTTAAGTATATGAATGTGCTAATGGAAGATAATTTTTTCCATACATACATTTTAACTTTGACTATATCTAGGTTTTAAACCAATATTGTAGGCACTCTTTAACAGCATAATAAAATCAATTACTTATGAATTAAGATTAAAACTTTAGTTATTTTATTTTTTAGAAATAACTCTATGTTTTATTTTGAAATTTTAACTGGACTGCTCCCAGTATCCTAGACATGAGACCGCCTCATTTTGAAGCTGTCTCAAATGCTTCTGGGCTCATCCCATCGAGATGCGAATGACGCC